>DMNP01000059.1:2903-5708 GCA_003452695.1 Eggerthellaceae bacterium | reverse complement strand
AACCTACAACCGTCGGATTAGAAGTTGGGGATTTCGGTTTATTATACCAGTTCAGAATGCCATTAATCTGGTATTTTGCAAATTCGAGTTCTTTTGAAACCCCCTGAATCCGCCTAAGATGTTACACGATGTAACGCGCTTTCAACCGCCGTTCCGAGCGCCTGCGCGTTGGCCATGTAGGCGGGTGCGTTGGCCGCGAAGTAGTGGTTGTAGTCCACGTTCAGGTTGGTGTGGCCGAGCGACCTCGAAATGAGCGAGTCAGACGTTCCGAGGCCCTGCATGATGGTCGCGTAGGAGTTGCGCAGGTTTCTCATGGGCACGTACTTCGCGCCCGAGCCTTCGACGAGCTTCTTGTACTCGCGGGAAATCTTGCCGGGCGCCATGTTGTTGCCGTTCGAGTCGGGAACGAGCGGGCCGACGCCGGCGAGGTCCACCAGGCGCGTGAACGGGTAGCCAGACAAGAACACGGTGCGCGTCGACTCTGCAGTCTTCGTGGGGCCGTGGACCAGCCTGCCGCCTACCTCCGTGAGCGTCTTGTCCACGCGCACGGCGAGCATCGCGGGGCCGAACGCGAAGTCAGGCCAGCGCAGCGCGCACGCTTCCTCGCGCCGCAGCCCCGCGAACAGCATGCACAGCAGCACGGGTTCCCACTTCGAACCGCGCACGGCGGCGCACCACGCGGGCAGGTCGGCGAGCAGCAGCACGTCGGGCTCGTAGGCGTCCATGCGCTTGAGCCTGATGCGGCGCGCCATGGGGTTGTCGTCGATCAGCTCGTCGCGGTACGCTTCGCCCATCATCTGCCGCAGGAGCTTGTAGGCGCCGCGCTGCGCGCCCGGGCGCTCGATCGAGGCGAGCGCGGACTCGACCTCGCGGGCCCTTATGTCGCGCAGGCGGCGGTCGCCGAACATGGGCTTTACGTACTTGGTCCACTGGTGCGCGTAGCCGTGGCGGGTGGACTCGGCCAGCGACGCCGTGGACGGCTCGTAGAACAGCTCCCAGTACTGGGCCAGCGTCAGGTCCGAATCCCCCTCGAACTTCCCCTCTTCGAGCTTCATGCGGGCGAGCATCGCCTCGGCCTCGGAGCGGGTGCCGCGCACCGTCTTCGTCCTGCGCGTGCGCCTGCCGTCGGGCTTCGGCGGGCCCTCCATGCTCACTCTGTAGTGGTCTTTCCCGAGGCGCTGTATCGCGCCCATCGCCGCCCTCATGCTACAATCACCTCGCAGACGTAGTGCTAGATGCGTGCTGTACAGCCCCCGTTGACGTGGCAGCGTCGCGGGGGCGATTCGTCTGTTCGATTGGTTACCCCTCGCGGTCCTCGTACTCTCGGCCGTCGTCTTTCCGACTGCGCCAGATATTGAAGATGACGGAAACCCCGGGAACCGCCAGGAACCCGAACGAGGCAGGGTTGCCGTCCGTGGCGGCGAACGCGACGAACGACAGGACCGCAAACACCAAGTTGATGACGAACGACGTGTACAGCGACGCCTTGCTGCTGCTTATCGCGGCGTCGGTAAGCTTGTCGAGACGCTTCGACTCATCGAGAATCTGCGCATCGTTCCAAGCGATGATATGGTCCTGGGCTTTCCCTGAATACTGGTTGAAGGACTCCGGTGCGGGGAGCAGTCCTTCCCACGACCTCGTGACCAACGCGAGCTGCGACCCTTCGGGAATCGTCTCGGACAGGTACTCGCGTTCTTCGGGCGAGAGGGAGTCTACGAAGTCCCTTACTTTTTCCTCGATGGACGGACGCTCATCATCGCCGCCGCCAACCTGCGCGATCTCGCCGCCATGTCCAGGCGTTTCTGGGATTCCCTGCGCATCCGGTCCAGCTTCTTCGAGCTTTCCATTCCGGGGATTGTCAGCAGTTCCAAAGTAGTCATCGTCCGACATCCCCCTTTCGCTTGCTGCCATGTCTGCGCTCCTTTCGGATTATACCTTTTCGGATAACGCATTTCCGAAATCGTAACCTGCCTGCGACGACGCCCGCCGTACAGCCCCCGCCGACGTGGCCGCGTCGCGGGGGCGAATTGCTATTCATGCACCAACGGCTACCTTGCCGGGAACGGGATTATTTTTCGCTCGGCCGCCGTCGCGGAACGTCTCTGCGGTGAAGAGGAGGCTCTGGCGTTCCCTGGGCGTCGCGGCGCGGTAGCATTCCACGAGGTCGAGCTCGTCGGGAGCGAGGTTTTCTGCGGACATCCCCACCAGGTCGTTGAGCGTGCATCCGAGCACCACGGCGCAGTTGTATGCCTGCTCCAGGCTCATCATTCGCTCACCGCGTTCCCATGTTCCGTAGCGACTCTTCTTAATTCCAAGCATGTTGGCAAGCTCGTCTTGCGATAAACCGCGACGGCTTCGTATTTCTTTAAGCCGAAGCTCCATAGCTTCCACCTCCTAGTTTTGCGCAAATCTTACACCAGTCATTACAAAAGTCAACACAAAGATGAAATTTTTGCTTGACACACCAACACAAAGTGACTATTCTTTGCTCAAAAGTCAACAGAGAGTTGAATTTCATAGGAAAAGCTCGACCAGGAGGGAGTGTCATGAGCTATTCGAACGAACAGTTCGGCCATCGGCTGATGGTCGCAAGGCACGACGCGCGGATGACCCAGGATCAGCTGGCCGCCGCCGTCGGCATCGACAAGGGCAGCGTCGCCCGCTACGAGATCGGCGCGGTCACGCCGGGGCTGGACAAGGCGTACGCGCTGGCGGTGGCCTGCGGCGTGACCCTGGACGACCTCTGCCCGATGGGCCGATGAGGCGGGCGGCCATGGTCTTCGTCGCAATAGCCAACGTGGCGTT
>DMNP01000059.1:0-2852 GCA_003452695.1 Eggerthellaceae bacterium | reverse complement strand
CCAACGTGGCGTTCGCGGTGGCGGCGCTCACGTTCATGTTCGTGCAGGTTTCGGTGAACCGCGAGCTGTCGCGCAGGGTCTCGTCGCTGGAGGCCCGCCAGCTCGAGCGCGACCTGGGGCCGGTCCCCGGCCGCCCCGGCGGGGCGCCGGGAAACAGAAATTAAACCTATAGTTTCAAGGAGCCATTTTGGCACATCCGCACAGGACCATATGGAACGACGAGCCCATCGAGGGCGTGATGCTCGACCCGGGTGATGTAGACGCCCCCGCGACCGATGGAGGGCAAGTGGAGACGAGGAGCTACGAGGAGACGGTGGCCTACGCGGTGGCCCGCATGAACGAGCGGGCGGTGCACCGCGAGGGGCTCGGATGGAAGCCGGACATCAACTACGTCGATTCCCTTGGCGAGCTGGCGTCCGCTTGCGAGCTCATAGGCTACGCGTACCGCGTGGACGCCGACACGGTCATCGAGGACATCCGGAAGGCGGCGGCCGGGTACGACGGGCCGGTCGCAGGCCTGAGAGCCCCCGATTTCCTGAAGGGGGGTGAGTAGATGGCCTGCACGAAAGAAGAGCTGGCGGCGAAGCTGCGCGGCCTGCGCGCCGAACGGCGCATGACGCAACAGGAGGTGGCGACCGACCCGAGCGGCAACGCCGTCATTGAGTTCGAGTCATGCGAGCCGCCGCGAATCAGCGAGAAGCCGTATTGCGAGAAGACGCTCATGTGGCCCGACGAGACGAACACGACGACGCACCACGCGACCATCGACTGGTTCACGTGCCCCCGCAAGGAGGCCAAGCGTTACCGCGTGACGGTGGAGGAGCTGTCATGACGGAGGCAATCACGGTCGTGTTCCTAATCGCCTGCTGGCTCGTCGGGGCTGTCTTGGGGTTCGTCCTACGAGGTAGCGGGTAGCCGAACCGCACGTCCTGGCGGAAGACGCTAAAAGCCGCAGTTCCTTTTGCCCAGACCGCAACAGAGAGAAGAGGAAAGCATGAAGCCCGTGATGATTACGGTGCCCGCGCTGGCAGATCAGATGCACAAGTCCACCGAGCAGCTGTACGGCTGGGCGAAGCGGACGCACGACCCGCTGCCCCTGCGCTACGTGGAGGGCGAGCGGTACGGCTCGGTGATGGTCGCCGAGTTCGAGGAGTGGTTCGTGCGCAACGGCAAGCTGATGAACGAGAGGTCGTGACGGCCCGACCTGGCGGAAGTCGTTAAAAGACGCGACTCCTTGGCTCCGGCGCCCGCCGCCCCCGCAAACTCGGCGGCGGGCGCCGGCGGCGGCTGCGCGGAAAAGACCGCATCTGTCCCCCGGTTCTCTTCCACATCGTTCGCACCGCGCAGCCGTCGCCGGCGCCCCCGTGGCGCCGGACGGGGTAAAGGACCGCAACGAAAGGGAGGAAGGTGGAATGGATGGCAAGGGACGTTTTCGAGAGCACGGTGCCGCCCGACGCGCTGAGCGTCGAGGAGTGGAACAAGCTGAAGTTCGTCGAGCAGTACCTGGGCCCGATGGTCATGGCTGCCACGGAGGGCGTGGTGCACGCGTGCGAGTACGCGAAGAGCACCTACGGCCCCGAGGCGGTGCTGATGCGCGCGCGGTTCGGCGTGGACCGCGCCGAGCTCGTGGAGTTCCGGGCCGACGTGACCGGGCTCGGGCGCTGGGACATGGCCAAGGAGACGATGCGCGCCGTCGCCAGGATCTGGGGCTGAGGGCCGGCGCATGGGCTCCGCGGGCAAGCCGGGCAGCCGAGCGCGGGGAGCTGACCCCGCGCCAGGCGGCGGCGTCGGCGGTCGTGGGGGAGCTGGCGCTGTGGGCGCTGCTGCTGCTGGCGGCGATGTAGGCGCGCGCCCGGCGCACCTGCCGTTCGACGCGCTGCGCGGCGCCGTGCACCTGGCCGTGGCCCTGTCAGGGCCCGGCATGCCCGGCGACGCCGCCGCCGTGACCGTGACCGTGGCGAAGTCGGGCGGGTCCTACAGCCCCGCCCGGATAGAGATAGAGCGCGACTCGGGGCGCGCGGACGTCTTCGTGGAGCTGCACGGCAGCTGGTTCGAGGCGCTGCGCTGCTCCGGGCGCGGGAAAGGGGGGCGATGATGCCCAGGAAGAGGAAGCCGGTGCTCGAGCGGGTGCGCCTGTCCGACGTGCTCCCGCTCGTGGACGAGTACGGCAACGAGATCTGCAACCGCGACTACTCGCTGCAGGTGAACATCGACTACGTGGACGAGCTGGCCCGCTCGTTCGGGCCCTCCGGCGAGCCGGACGAGGAGGTGAAGCTCGTCCGCGACGGCGACGTGTACCGCGTGAAGGCCGGCAACAGCCGCGTGCGCGCCATGAAGCAGCTCGGCACCGAGGAGTGCTGGGCGGTCATCGACCCGGAGGACACCGTGCAGTCGGTGCTGGAGACGGTGGTGCGCACCAACGTGAAGAAGAAGTACGAGCCGGCCGAGGAATCGCGGTTCGTGCAGCAGCTGGCGCTGTTCGGCGACGACGAGTACGTGGGCGCCGTGGCGCGCATCGGCGCCGAGTCGGCCGGCAGGCTGCGCCGCGGGGCGGCGCTGGCCGGCGAGCGCGCCCAGCAGGTGTGCATGGAGCAGCTCATGGCTGCGGCCGACTTCGAGGACCGCCCCGAGTACGCCGAGGAGATCCTGGGCGCGGCCGAGGGCAGCTGGCGCTCCGTCGCCGGCGAGCTGGCGCGCCGCAAGAGGGCCGACGAGGCCGAGGCCGCGCTGCGCGCCCGCGCCGCCGAGCTGGGGATCGCTGTCGTCGACGAGCTTCCGGATGGGCTGCGCTACGCCGGGCGCTGCGACGATGCCGACGGGCTGGAGGCCGCCTACATGGCCGCGGCCGCCGG
>DMNP01000239.1 GCA_003452695.1 Eggerthellaceae bacterium | reverse complement strand
TGTCAACAGTGGTTTAACATAGAGTCTCCTTTAGCTCGATGTCGGCCGTAATCTTCGTCATGACGCCCTTAAGATCGTCGAGTGTTCTAATGCTTGTCTCGAGCCGTTCAATGATGCCAAGCTGAGCGGTGCGGATGAACTCGAGCATGCTATAGATAAAGAACTATTGCGGCATACGAATTTATATAAATATACGATTAGTATAAATTTGCGATGTACATAGCTATGGCTTTTTATACTAAGTGGAAAGTCGTATCGCTTGTCCACCTGCCCCGAACTCGCCCAGGCAACCGCCTCCCGATCGTCCAAGACGGTTGGGGTGAAAGGTTGCGTGCGCTACAATGTTGCGAGTCGTTCACGCAAGATTGAAAGGTTGGTCCATGGCTCTTTCCATCGGTATCGTCGGGTTGCCCAACGTCGGCAAATCGACGCTGTTCAATGCGCTGACGAGCGCAGGGGCGCTGGCAGCGAACTATCCGTTTGCAACCATCGAGCCCAACGTGGGCATCGTGCCCGTGCCGGATGCCCGGCTGGAAGAACTGGCCAAGATAGACCACCCGGCGCAAATCGTTCCGGCCACCGTGGAGTTCGTGGACATCGCGGGGCTGGTGGCGGGCGCGTCGCGCGGCGAAGGGCTGGGAAACCAGTTCCTCGCGAACATTCGCGAAACGGACGCCATCTGCGAAGTGGTGCGCTATTTCAGCGACCCCGACGTGGTGCACGTGGATGGCACGGTGAACCCGCAAAGCGATGTGGAGACTATTAAGACCGAGCTTATCCTGGCGGACATGGCCACCATCGAAAAGGCCCTGCCGCGCCTGGAAAAGGAAGCGCGGCGCGACAAGGCCGCCGCCGCAAAGCTGGCAACCGCCCAGAAAGTCCTGGACGGCTTGAACGAAGGCCACCGCGCCCGAACGCTCGGACTGTCCGAAGAAGAGCAGGCCAACGTCTACGATTTGCACCTGCTTACGATGAAGCCCATCCTGTACGTGGCCAACGTCGACGAGGACCAGGTAACCGCGAAGCTTGCGGAAATCGACGGCTGTGCCCCCGTGCCCATCAGCGCCAAGATAGAAGCCGACCTGGCGGACATGGAAGCCGACGAGGCGGCCTTGTTCCTAGAGGAAATGGGATTGACCGAAAGCGGCTTGGCGCGTTTGGCGCGCGAGGCGTATGCGCTGCTCGGCTTGCAGAGCTACTTCACCAGCGGCGAAAAGGAGACCAAGGCCTGGACCATTCCCATCGGCGCCAAGGCCCCCCAAGCCGCCGGGGTCATCCACACCGACTTCGAGCGCGGCTTCATAAAGGCCGAAACTGCCAGCTACGAGGATTACGTGGCCCTCGGAGGGGAAAAGGGCTGCCGAGAAGCTGGGAAGCTGCGACAGGAAGGCAAGGACTACGTCGTGCAGGACGGCGATGTCATGCATTTCAAATTCAACGTATGATCGCGGCTGGTTTTCGCGGCAACCCCGGCAGCGCGTGCGAGTGGAAGGGGTTCGGGCTTTGCTTCGGCTACGCTTTCGAATTCACGAGGAAACGCGCCTGCAAGATCGCCCCCGCACCTCCGCCCGTGCCACCAGGCTTGCCGTGAAAAACCGCGTTTGGCGATCGTGCTCGAAGCTTTCTGAATTCGCTTATCAATAACCATGCAAATTATGTAAGATTACGCTGGCAGTTAAATTGCGTGGAAGAGCATCGGAAGAGCATGGATCGCACAGGAGCTGTAGGCCATAACCCCAGGGATCTGGGTCCGTATTTGTCGCCGCTGGGCGCATGGGCGCTCGCTATCGGGTCGAGCATCGGATGGGGCTCTTTTGTCGTAACGTGCAACACGTACCTTTCCCAAGCGGGACCCGCAGGGTCTATCGCCGGGCTGCTCATCGGCGCTACCGTCATGGTGGTCATGGCCCGGAACTACCATTACCTTATGAACCGCTACCCATCGGCCGGCGGCGTGTACTCGTACGTGAAGAACTCCTTCGGCATCGACCGCGCCTTCCTTACCGCATGGTTCCTGTTCCTGTGCTACATTGCGATATTCTGGGCGAACGTAACATCATTGCCCCTGTTCGCACGCTATTTCATGGGTGGGATGTTTCAGTTTGGCAAAATGTACACCCTGTTCGGATACGACGTGTATCTGGGCGAGGCCCTGCTCACCGTTGTCGCTATTGCAATTACGGGACTGCTGTGCGCGCGATTCAAGCGCGCGCTGGCCGTCGTCGTTATAGTGCTGGCGCTGGCGTTCACGCTGGGGATAGTCGCGTGCTTCGGCGCTTCCATGCTTGGGCTGGACGCGGCGGCGCGGGGCTTCGACCCGGCCTTCCTCCCCGGCTCCAGCTCGCTTTCGCAAATCGTGGCCATCGCCACGATTTCGCCATGGGCCTTCATCGGCTTCGAGAACATATCGCACTCGGCAGAGGAATTCTCGTTTTCCAAGAAAAAGTCCTTCCGCGTCATGCTGCTGGCCATCGCCGTTACCGTTGCGCTGTACAGCTTCGTCATGCTGCTTTCCATCAGCGCCTTTCCGGACCGCTACGACAATTGGCTCGAGTACATCGGCGACCTGCAGAACCTGAGCGGCCTCGAGGGCCTTCCCCCCTTCTACGCGGCCTATCGCTACATGGGGGATACGGGAGTGGCCATTCTGGTCGTATCGCTGTTCGCGCTTATCGCCACGAGCCTGTTCGGCCAGATAATTGCGCTCAGCCGACTGGTCTATGCGTTGGCGAGGGACGAGATCCTGCCCGCGCCCTTCGCCGCCCTGAACGGCAACGGCATCCCCCAGAACGCCGTGTGGGCGCTGGTCGGCCTGTCGCTGGTAATCCCGTTTCTGGGAAGGACGGCTATCGGCTGGATCGTCGACATCCTGACCATCGGCGCCACCATCGTCTACGCGTTCGTGTCGGCGGCCACATTCCGGGAGGCGCGCAAGGCGAAGTCCTGGCTAGAAGTTGCAACGGGCGCGATTGGCCTGGCGGTCATGGCCGCGTTCGCTATCATGATCGTCGTGCCCAGTCTGATCGGCACGGGATCGATGGAACCAGAATCCTATTTCCTGCTGGCAGTGTGGGCGGTCCTCGGCTTTCTGGCGTTCCGGACGGTCCTACACCACGATCCGTACCGGCGTTTCGGAAAGTCAATCGTCGTATGGGTCGCCATGCTTTCGCTCGTGCTGTTCACGTCTATGGCGTGGCTGACGCAAGACGACCGCGCGCTTACCGTTTCCACCTTGTCGAACGTAAGGGACTACTACATCTCGAAATCGGATAACGGCAGGACGAGCACGGGCGAAGTGAAGTTCCTCGAAAACGAGGCGCAGGCCCTGCGCGCGGCGAAATCGCGCAATGCCGTGATCGTCATGGCCCTGTTCGCAATAGCCTACGGCATCATGCTCAGCAACTTCTCGTACATGCAGCGCCGCGACGAAGAGGGCGCGCGCAAGCTTGCCGCCGCCCGGAAAAGCGCAACGACAGACGCCATGACGGGCGTGAAGAACAAGCTGGCGTTCAGCGAATGGGAGGCCACGATGAACGACCAGATCGCCGAAGGCGAATCCGAGGAGTTCGCCGTGGGGGTGTGCGACGTGAACGGCCTGAAGCACATCAACGACACGCTCGGGCACAAAGCGGGCGACGAGTACATAAAATCGGCCTGCGAGCTGATATGCGACACCTTCAAGCACAGCCCGGTGTTCCGCATCGGGGGCGACGAGTTCGCCCTGATAATCAGCGGCGAGGACTATCGGAACCGCGCGGAGCTGTTCGCGGCCTTCGACGCCACGGTGGAAGGCAACGTGAAAAGCGGGGGCGTCGTCATCTCGGCCGGCTATTCGGACCACACCCCCGGCTCGAACGAAACGTTCCATGCGGTCTTCGAACGCGCAGACGCCCTGATGTACGAGCGCAAGAATCAGTTGAAATCGCAAGGCGCCATTACCCGTGAATAGCCCCCGGGGTTTCCGCTACTTGCCGGCGGCGGCCTTCTTGCGGTCGGTCGCGTTCAGCAGGCGCTTGCGCAGGCGGATGGACTTGGGGGTTACCTCCACGAGCTCGTCGTCCTCGATGTATTCCAGCGCTTCCTCCAGCGTGAAGGTGATGGGAGGTGTAAGCTGGATGGCCTTGTCGGCGTTGCTCGAGCGCTGGTTTCCCAGCTGCTTCGACTTCTCCACGTTCACGACCATGTCGCCTTCCTTGGCCGACTCTCCCACGATCATGCCCTCGTAGCAGTCCTCGCCCGGGCCGACGAACAGCCGGCCGCGCTCTTGCAGGGTGTCCAGCGCATAGGCAACCGATTTGCCCGTGCTCATGGATATCATCATGCCGTTCTTGCGATGGGCCATCTCGCCGCGATAGGGGCCGTATTCGCTGAAATGGTGGAACATCGTTGCCTCGCCGCGCGTGGCATTCAGCAAATGGGTGCGCAGGCCCATCGTACCGCGCGTGGGAATGCGGAACACCAGGTGCGTGTCTTCGCCGCGCTGGTACATGTCGGTCATCTCGCCCCCGGCGTTGCCGAACACCTCGATGGCCTTGCCGGCGTATTCGCTTGGAACGTCGACCGTCGCTTCCTCGATGGGCTCGAGCTTCGCGCCGGACTCGTCGGTCTTGAACACCACCTGCGGGCGGCCCACCTGGAACTCGAAGCCCTCGCGCCGCATGGTTTCCATCAGCACCGAAAGGTGCAGCACACCGCGCCCGGCAACTTCCATGCCCGTGGATTCGGGCACCTCGGTTATGCGCATCGATATGTTCGAGTCGGCCTCGCGCAGCAGGCGCTCGCGCAGCTGCCGCGAACCCACGATATCGCCCTCGCGCCCGACCAGCGGGCTCGTGGACGCCTCGAACACCACCGCCATGGTGGGCTGCTCCACCTTTATGGGGTCCAGCACCACGGGATGGTCGCGGCTCGTGACCATGTCCCCGATATCGGCATCGTCCACGCCCACCACGGCCACGATGTCGCCGGCGTGCACTTCCTTCTGCTCCTTCTTGCCCAGTTCCTCGAAGGTGAACACCTGCTTTATCTGCGTGTTGTAGCGCGTGCCGTCGTTCTTCACCACCAGCACCTGCTCCGCCTTGTGGATGGTGCCGGAATGCAGGCGGCCCACGCCGATGCGACCGACGAAGCTGGAATGGTCCACCGTGCAGATCTGCAGCGCGATGGGGCCATCGGGCTGGCATTCGGGCGCGGGGACTTCCTTCAAGATGGTATCGAGCAGCGGCACCATGTTCATGTTGTCGTCTTCGGGCTCGAACCGGGCATAGCCGGCCATGGCCGACGTGAACACGACGGGGAAATCCAGCTGCTCATCGCTGGCGTCGAGCTCGACCATCAGGTCGAACACCTCGTCCACCACCTCGTGGGGGCGCGCTCCGGGACGGTCTATCTTGTTCACGACCACGACGATGCGCATGCCCGTGGCAAGCGCATGGCGCAAGACGAAACGCGTCTGGGGCATGGGCCCTTCGAAAGCGTCGACGATGAGCAGCGCACCGTCCGCCATGTTCAGCACGCGTTCCACCTCGCCGCCGAAATCGGCATGCCCCGGCGTGTCGATCACGTTTATCTTCACGTCCTTGTAGGTAATGGAGATGTTCTTGGAAAGAATCGTGATGCCGCGCTCGCGTTCCTGGTCGTTGCTGTCCAGGACCCGTTCGGCAACCTGCTGGTTTTCCCTGAAGACGCCCGCCGTGTACAGCAGGCGGTCGACTATGGTGGTCTTGCCGTGGTCTACGTGCGCGATTATCGCGACGTTGCGGATATGGTCTTGTTTCATGGGGCATCCTATCTCTCGAACCTCGCGATTCTAGCATATCGGCGCATCGGGACCCGAAGCCACATAGTCAATGCGTTACTTTTACGGCCCGGCTAGCGACCGGGGCGGCCGCAAAAGCAACAATCGGTGCATATTTCGGGCGTTCGTGAAGCGAATCTGGGCTTATTGTGCACCGTCAAGCGCAAAAAAGGGGCTGTGCGACAATTGGTTTTATCTGAGATAAAAGCTGGGCGACAAGTACGTGTCGCCCGCTGGGTCGCAAGGAGATAGGACATGAACAAAGCCAAGTTCTTGAAGGTCGCAATCGTAGTGGGAATCATCGCGGCATTCGGATGCGGGCTGGTTGCTTGCTCGAACAACACGACGCCGAGCGGGGGCACGGCGGCGACCGTGAACGGCGTCGACATCATGGAAGACGACGTGACCCAGCAAATTCACACGATGCGCGTTCAGAACAACCTGACGTCCGACGACGATTGGGGATACTACCTGGTGATGGTCGGCAACACCGCCGATGGGATGCGCACCTCGACCATCGAGTCGTTCCGCGACCGCGAATTGAAGAAAGAAGGCGCAGCCGAACTGGGCATCCAGCTGAACACCGAAGAGGTTAACTCGCAACTCGAATCGATAAAGTCGAACTACGGTTCCGACGAGAAATGGAGCGAAGCCCTTAGCAACGCGGGATGGACCGCCGACCAGTACCAGGCCTTCCTGGAAGAGCAGGTGCTTACATCGCAGCTTAACGACCATTTTGCAGAGGGTGCCGAGATAACCGAGGAAACGCTCATCGAAACGGCCAACACGTATGTGCCGTACTACTACGATGGCAAGAAGCGCTCGTCCCACATCCTGTTCAAGGTGGAGGACACGAGCGACGAGGCGGCCATGGAAGACGCCCGCGCAAGGGCCCGGGACGTACTGGACCAGATTAACAGCGGCAGCCTGAGCTTCGCCGATGCAGCGCGCCAGTATTCAGAGGACGCGTCTGCCGAGCAGGGCGGCGATGTGGGCTGGAACACCACGAGCTTCGTAACCGCATATAACGACGCATTGAACAACCTTGCGGTCGGCGAGGTGAGCGATCTCGTGGAAAGCGAGTACGGCATCCATATCATCACGGTCACCGACGAGTACAAGGCACCGGAAGAGATTACGAGCATGGACCAGGTTCCCGCCGACTTCCGCTCGGGCATCGAAAGCGCGGCTGGTTCGGTGGCTTCGCAGAAGGCCTACACCGAATGGCTTGACGGGCTGAAAGAGGCCGCCGACTTCAAGCAAAACGACATGCCCTCGGGCCTGCCCTACGACATCAAGCTGGACAAATACCAGAAGGCCTATGACGAGATGCAGGCGGAGAACTCCGCCGAGGCAAGCGGGACCTCGACCGACGAGACGTCCACCGAAGAGGGAGCGGGTTCTGGCGAGGCCAGCGAGACCACCGGCGAAGCCGAAAGCACCGAAGGTGCGGAGAACGCCGAGGCGAGCGCAGGAAGCGCGAGCGCCGGAAGCGCCGAGGCGAGCGCAAGCGCGGAGAGCTCCAGCACGGCCGCTCCGGAGGCAAGCGAATAGGCGCGGCATCCCCGGCAACGGTTTACAAGCGCCCGGTAACGAGCACCTGTGGCTTCGTTACCGGGCGCGGTTTATCTCGCCCAGGAAAGCAGCCCCGTAGCGCTTCAGCTTTACGGGGCCGACGCCGCTAACCGCCAGGAACTCCTGTTCGTCGGCGGGACATGCGGCACACATGCCGCGCAGCGCCGCATCGGAGAACACGATGTAGGGCGGAACGCCTTCTTCATCCGCCAGGCGCTTGCGAAGCTGCCGCAACCGCCCGAACAGCTCCTGCTGCTCTTCTTCGCTCAGGCGCGAAACGGCTGCGGCTCCAACGGCAGCAGTCGCAGCCGATGGGCTTTCCTGGTTGGGCAAGACGTTGCGCGCGCTTTCCGACGGACGCGCGGCGCTTGCTCGCTTGCGCCTCTTCATGTATAGCCTGAACTCGTCGGTAGCGGCCTCGCGCGCCCGCGGACCGAGGCCCACGAGGGGATAGCGCCCCTCGCTTATTTCCAGGTACTCGTCGGCGGTGAGCAACTCGATTATCTCCTTCACCGTGGAAGCGGAATCGTCCACGATGTCGTAGGTTCGCTTCTTGTCCAGCCCCCATTCGCGGATCTTGGCAGACTTTGAACCGCACAGCACATCCGAGACGATGCCCTTGCCGAATCGGCCGCGCAGCTCGTGCACGCAGCGCATGACGGAACGCGCCGTTTTCGTAACGTCCACGGCGTCGTATTCTCCCGAGCAGTTCGAACAGTTGCCGCAGCCTCGGGCGCCCGCCGAACCCGGTTCTTCGCCGCCGCCTTCCATCGGTGGCAACCCGAAGTCCGTTTCGCCGAAATAACGCAATATGGCGAACCGCAAGCATTCGGTGGTCATGCAATAGCCGGCCATGGCCGCAAGGCGACGACGCCGGGACGAGCGCACCACTTGCTGTTCTTCGTAATCGAGCGCCTCGTTTCCCGATTCCTGCTCGATGAAATAACGGCAGGTGGCGATATCGCCGTCGTTCCACAGGAGCAGGCAATTTGCAGGCTCGCCGTCGCGTCCCGCGCGGCCCGCCTCCTGATAGTAGGCCTCGACATTCTTCGGCATATTGTAATGGACGACATAGCGCACGTTGGATTTGTCGATGCCCATGCCGAAGGC
>DMNP01000294.1 GCA_003452695.1 Eggerthellaceae bacterium | reverse complement strand
GGCAACGGCAAGGGCCCCGCCCCCGAGGGCGGCGACACGCTGCCGCCTGCGGCGGTTGGCGGCCTCCCTCACCCGGGCGCGCCCGAGCACCTCGCTCACACGCTCATCAGTCGACTTCATACGTCACGCCCTCCTCCGCGAGCAGCGGCCTCATCGCGCTCTTGCCGCGCTGCACCAGGTTGTCTACCTGCTTGCGCGTCTTGCGCATGACCGCTCCCGCCTCGTCGTAGCTCATGCCCTCGATGTAGACCAGGTACAGGGCCTCGCGGTAGTCGGGAGCGATATTCGCCAGACACCGATAAAGGGCGCGGGCGCGCTCGTCGCGCAGCAGCTCGTCTTCGGCGTGCTCGCCGCCGGCCGGCTCGGCTCCCAAGTCGTCCAGGCCCATGAACCTGTTCCGCACACGGATGTGCCGAAGCGCCAGGTTGCGCGCCGTCTTGTACAGGTACGGCTTGAACCCGCCCGCATGAAGGCGCGGCCGCTTCGCCAGCATGCGGGAGAACGCCTCGATCATGATGTCCTCGGCGGCGTCGACGTCGCGCACGTAGCCGTTGACGTAAAGGGTGAGCGCATCGCCGTAACGCTCCATCAGCGGGCGCAGGCAATCCTGGTCGCCAGCGACCAGCTGCTCGAACAACGATTCGTCGTCCCCGCGCCTCATCCGTCCCATCCATTTACCGCCGCCAACCATGCTACTCAGCCAACCTGATGCGGCATCGGCTCCAAGTCTTCTCATTCAAGGAATTATAACCAGAGCATGCTGCTTTACTTACGGCACGCTCGGCTTCCGCCCCTTTTTGGAGGCGGACACCAACACAAGCCGGATGCACCGGAAGATCCGCGTCCCCCTAGCGAGGTGGAAACGGTTTTCGCCAAGGTACGCCCAGGCACGGCGCTTGTGCTATAGCAGGCAAAGCGACTCGCGCTAGACGCGGGGGCAGCCAAGCGCGCGGGGATGTCCCCGCGCATTTTCTTTTCGGGAGGTAAAGGTGCCGGGAACCGTAAGCGTGTTTTTCGACGAAAGCGGCCAGGAACGCAGGTATCGGCCGGACACGAAGTACTACTTGCTCACGCTCGTTCTCCACAACCAGAAGGACCCGATTTCCGGTCTCGTCGAAAGCTACGAGCGAAGCCTTTCCGAATCATCGCTCCCAAACGTCCCGTTCCACGCGTACGACCTCTACCACAGACGTGGCGGCTATGCTGGGCTCGACTTCGGGACGCGCAAGAAGTTGTTCGCGAAATTCGCGGGGCTCGTCCGCCGATTGCCCGTGACTTACACGACGTTTAAGTACCGCCGCTCTGAGTTCGAAGATGCCAAAGCTCTCTCCGAGCGTATGGAAAGGGACCTCGTGGCGTTCGTGAAGGAGCACCTCGCGGAGTTCCAATCCTTCGACACGGTTGCGACTTACTACGACGGAGGGCAAATGCGGTGCGCTCAGCCATTTGCAACGCCTTTGACGAGACGCTTTCCGTCAATACGGCTGAGTACAAGAGCCTCCGCTATCAGGATAGACGACTCGCCCAGGCAGCCGACTACTTCTGCTCCATAGAGCTCGCCGCACTCCGCTACGCAGATCACGACGAAACCGAAACATACGCCGTCGTGCGTCACGCCCGGCCAGCGGCGCACACCCTACGCGCGGTCGTCCGGCCTGCTGCCGTCACGCGCTCGTCCGCGCCCGCCCAGTCCATCAGCCAGCGCGGGCGGCAAAGGCTCCGCTGCGGCTCTCTATGGCTCGTCGACGATGCGCCACTCGGCAGCCGACGTGCTCCCCTCGTTCATGATTCGGCCTGCCTTGCGCAGCGATTGGAGCAGGTAGCTCACGTGGTCGCCCTTCTGCTTCGCCGTGAGGTCGGCTGGCAGCGCATGGTCGAGCTCAGCGATGATTTCCCCTCGGGAGCACGGGCGCACCCTCAGAAGCTCCAGAATCAGCTCCTTAAACACGCTGTTGTCCAGGCCCTTGGTCCTCACGTAGTCTCCGTGCGCGCCGGTTGCTGCAGCGACCTCGGCCGATATCGTGAGCTTCGGGTAGCGCCCCCTCACGAGCTTGCGCTCATGCAACAGCCGCGACTGCTCCTTGGTGATGGGAAGCCCCTTCTGCACCAGGTCGAGCAGGAGGACGGTAACGAGGTCAAGATTGGGGTCCTTGGCGAGCAGACGCGAGTAGTCCTCGTTCAACACGGTCCCGTAAAGCGTCACCGACACGCGGGCGGGTTTGGTGAGGTCGTAGGTGGGCATGGGCAGCAGGCGGCCGCGCTGGATGTCGAAGACGTTGCGGATGCCGATGGCGTTGCGGTCCATCATCCCCGTCTTGTTCATTGCGCTCGAAAGCAGCGGGTTGCGGTAGTAGGGAGGCTTGTATCCGCTCTCGAGCGCAGCCTCGATGGTCTCGGGGATGAACGTGCCCTCGTTCTTGAACACCAGCCTGTCCTCGTACTCCAGCACGTTGATCTTGCCGGACATCCGGAAGTCCTGATGCGCTATCGCGTTGTGCAGAAGCTCGCGGATGACTTCTGGGCTGTAGCGGTACGCCTCGGTCGGGAACAGCGTGTCCTCGCGGTCGAAGAAGCGGTACTTCTCGTTTCTGATCTTGCCAAGCACCTGGTCAACCTGCATGATGAACGGCGGCTCGAAGTGCTCATATGCGATGGTGGAGCCATCGCTCGCATAGAGCGTCCACGTGATGCGGGGCTCTATACCGCCCAGGAACACGCTCGCCTCAGACTTGCCCAGAAGGACGAGCGCAGCGTTCGTCACGTGTCCGTGGATGATGAGCCCCATCTTGCTCAGGATAGAGACCTCGTCTAAGTCGCGAACGGCGGGCTGACTCTCCTCGAATTTCTCTACGTACTTCTTGCAGGCGAATGACACTGCGTCTGGATCAAGGTCGTCCAGGTTTGCCTCGAACGCGAGCTGCCGCGACCAGTCTGGGCGGCTCTGCCCGTAGATGGCCTCCAGCTTGAACTTGGGCATCTCGACGAGGGATTCGTTCTCACGTGACCAGGGGATGCCATGCCAGGTGGTCGGCGTCGCGAAGGTGCCTGCGGGAATCTGGAAGGCGACGATGCGCTTGCCCTCCATCTCGAACTCGTATATCTCCTCGAAAGTCATGCCCTCGTTGGTGAACTTCGCGATCTCGCGCTTGAGGCGGCGCAGCCCGACGCTCGGTATGCTTGCCTCTTTACGATATGCAGTACCGTTGATCTCCCGGTCGTTCGTGATGCCGAAGAGGAGCCACCCGCATTCCGTGCCGCGCAGGTTCGCCTCGTTACTGAGCGCCGAGAAGTACTTCCCGATATCCTCGAAGTCGTAGTTCTGCTTCGCGGCCTTGTACTCGACGACCTCCGTCTCAACGTCCCCGATGAGGCGCAGGACCAGAGAAGGCATCTCGCTCAGCTGTCGTATCATGGCGCTCCCAACTAATGTAATTCCATTTCCAAACTAATGTAATTCTACGCCCAATTACATTAGTTGGTGAATACCCCCACCCAATTCTCGCCAAGAGCTCACAGGGCAAACTAATGGAGAAGAAACCGCGCTTACATTACCCAACAAGCTTGTGACCTGCGCATATCGATAGATGATGGATGGAAACTAATGTAAAGGCGCATGGAAACGCTTTGTTGCTCGGCTGCGTTTACATTAGTTCGCTCACGCCTCAGCAGCCGTGCCTTTCTTGCCCAGCTCCCACGCTCGTGCCTTGGCCGTCTTCTCGTCCTCGCCGTTACTCCGAAATCGGAGTAACGGCGAAAGCCCGTGCAATTCAAGACTGCTAATTTGGGGGCAAACGTGGTAATGTGCAACCCAGCGCACGGGGCATGGGGCTCCGCGCGAAGGACCATCCAAGGGGATGTCTTTTTGGT
>DMNP01000422.1 GCA_003452695.1 Eggerthellaceae bacterium | reverse complement strand
CGCCATGCCCATGGGCATGCACACGCTCGTAACCGAAGGCTCCGGAGGCCTATCGGGCGGCCAGCGCCAACGCATCCTCATCGCGCGGGCCGTATGCTCGAAGCCGCGCATCCTCATATTCGACGAAGCCACGAGCGCGCTCGACAACGTAACCCAGAAGCATGTAAGCGATTCCCTTGCCGGGCTGAAATGCACGCGCATCGTGGTGGCGCACCGCCTTTCCACCATCAAGCTGGCCGACCGCATCGTCATGCTGGACGGTGGCCGCATCGTGGAAGAGGGCACCTACGACGACCTGGTTGCTGCCAACGGCTCCTTCGCCGAACTGGTGAGGCGCCAGCAGCTGGACATCTGATGGAAAAGGGGAGGATGCCGTTGCTTAACCAGTAACAAACCCCGTGGGCAAATGGTTGGCCCCTGTGCCGTTCTCGGTCGCACGAATGTAAAACTGGGTTAAAATAGGTACAGATATCGTGCGTGAGTTATCTCGGGCGATCCGCACGACCGGGAGTCAACCAATCTCGCCCCTTTCGATGCAAGGTTTCGAAGCGAGGAGGTAGCATGTTTGGCAATTTGGGAAACCGCGAAAGCGATAGAAGTGAAAGCAAGCCGAAAGACGGCGCGCGCAGGTGGAGCCTGTCGCGTCGCAGCCTTATCGGGGCGGCGGCGATTGCGGGCTTGGCCGCGTCGGCGCGCCCGGCCGAGCGCGCGTTCGCATGGAGCTCGTGGACGAATGCTACCTCGGGCATGCTGAAGAAGATCGGCATGGGCGATTGCGTGCACGAGGACCTCGTGCAGATTTCCTATGCGCGCGTGGTGCGGAAATACAAAGGTGAAAGCACGTCGCAATCGCTGCTGAACCCGTGGGGAGGGGTTATAAAGGAAGGCGACGCCCAGCATGCGACGATTGCCGGCGACACCGTGTATGCGGGCGAGGGCAAGACGTTCGAAAGTGCGGACCAGCTGGCGAAGCTGCTGTACCGCGAAAACCTTGCCTACCTGCGCATCGGCTCGTTCTGGAACGACGCAGCCGCAAACCAGCTGAAGGACTTCGCCTACTCGTGCGGGCGCTCTAACTGCGTCCCGAAGTTCTCGGGCTCGGGCGGGGATTACTACGAAGGCGCGTGGGATGTCGGCAAGCACATTCGCGACACGCATACGACGAATCAGGGCTCTATTACGACCAGAGGTCTCGATGCGCTCGTCCAGTTCACGATGAACGACCGCAACAACTTCATCCACGGCATGCTCACGTCGCAGGCAGACCTATCCCGCCATCTTTCGCAAGCCGAGGTGAAGCGCTATGCGCTGCAATGGCTTGGCGTGGCCTACGAGTTCGCGCGCACGGGCGATATCGACAACCTGAAAACAAGCGATGTTACCAACGAGCAGGCCAAGCAGATATTCAACGGTTTCATCGACACCTACGGCCAGCTCGCCGATGAAAACGATACCGAGGAAGATAAGCACGGCATGTGCGTATCGTTGCAGGTCAGCTCGTCGGAAGCATCGATTACGCTGCCGAAGCGCAGGCTGCGCTTGCGCGCACTCGGCATGATGTGCCACACGCTGGAGGATTTCTGGTGCCCGGCCCACACGTGCCGCACGTACCACGAAGGCGGCAGTGTTCCGAAAAACTCGATTCTGGCGTTCAGCAACTACAAGCTGCAGAACGGCAACAAGGCGCCGATGTTCGGATATCACATCCCGTTCGACCGCTATGCCGTGTCGGATGCGAAGAACAGTACTGCCAACTGGCGCGAGGCGTTCACGCGGGGCCAAGGACAGCGCAAGGGCACCGAAACGCTGGATAACGCGTTAAGCGATTCGATGAACGACATCGAAAACGCGCACACCCTGTTCAACACGCTTGGCATGAACGAGACCATCGAGTGCATCACCCAGCTGTTCGACTATATGTACCAGGGGAAAGCCTGGGACGATGGCGTGCGCGATTGGGTGGACAAGGAGATAATGCCCACCTATTTCAACGGCGACGAGTCCTACATCTGCGACGCCGGCCGGCGCAGCCTGCACACGCCCACCTATCTGATAGCCCCCATAGAATTGATGAAGCGGGCCTACAGAAAGGCGGGGATGTCCGACAATTACAAAGCGATACTGAAGGCGGCGAAGGACTACGACGCCTGGCAGCGCGGCGCGCACCTCTTCCATTCGGGGGAGTGCAACACGAACAAGTCGAAAACCATCCCCTCCGGTTACGAGAGCAAGTCCATCTGGTCCGAAGAAACAGGGGAGGAAAGGCTGCTCGAGCTTGTGAACGAGCTTCACGAGGGCTATAGCATCCTGAACTCCGACGCGAGCAAGAAGAGGGACCTGCTGGCGAGAATCGGTTGCAACGGGTGTCATGCCATGGCAACCGCGCTGTTCAGGGTGGGCGGCATGCTGCAGGACTTCAACATCGAGCTGAGGGGGGAGCTGCGCCCGAACGGCACCGATAACCGCGACGAGATAATGCAGAAGATATTCGACCTGCGCGCGTTCTTCGAGTCGGGCTTGCAGCTGGGCCTGCAGGCGCAAGGCGATGGCGAGGATGCGCAATCGTCGCCGGCGCTGGGGCTGTT
>DMNP01000069.1 GCA_003452695.1 Eggerthellaceae bacterium | reverse complement strand
ACCTGCCGGGCATCTATTCGCTTTCGCCCTATTCCAATGAAGAGGTCGTGGCACGCGACTATCTCATCCAAGGCGAAGCCGACGTAATCGTCGACATCGTGGACGCGTCGAACTTGGAGCGCAATCTCTATCTGACCACGCAGCTTATGGAATTCGGCGTGCCGATGGTCGTGGCGCTGAATCAGATGGACATCGTGCGCAAACGTGGCTGCGAAATTGATTCCGCGGCGCTTGCGGGCGAGCTCGGGCTGCCCGTCGTAGAAGTGTCTGCCTTACAGGGCGAAGGCGTGGGCGAAGTGGTGGAGCAGGCAAGGAAGGCCGCCGCGCGCGCCGAAGCCCCCGCCCCCGTTCGTTTTTCCGCCGACTTGGACCAGCTAATCGCGCACCTGGAAGCAGATTTGCCCCAGGACGTGGACCCGCGGCTTTCTCGGTATTACGCCATTAAGTACTTGGAACGCGACCAGAAGGTGCTGGCCGACCTGGGAAAAATCGAAGATTTGGACGCCCATGTGCGCGCCGTCGAGGCGCGTTTCGGCGACAAGGCCGATGCGGTCATCACGAACGAACGGTACAACTACATTACCGGATTCATCGGCCGCGTGCAGACGCGCGTCGACGCCACCCTGAGCACGACCGAGAAGATAGACCGGGTGCTGCTGAACCGCGTGCTCGCGCTGCCCATCTTCGTTGCCATCATCGCCGCCATCTACTACATCTCCATTAGCGCGGTCGGCGCTGTGGCGACCGACTGGGCAAACGACGGCGTGTTCGGAGAGGGCTGGTACCTCGACCCCGTGGCCATCGTGGCGCCAGATGCGGGGGCGCAGGCGGCCTACGATGCCGATGCCGAGCCCTACGACGAGGCCCAGACGGCCGTGGCCGAGTACTTTGCGACCGCGCGCGAACAGGGCATGGGCGTCGATGTGCTTGCGGCGAACCTGCTAGCCGAACCCGACGAGGAAACCCTGGAGGCGATGGGCGAAGATTTCGAACCGCAGCCCGATTCCACGGCCATCCGCACGGGGCTGGCCGAATTCAAGGCCGATGCCGCCAAGGCGGGGCTTATCGCGGAATTCACAGTGGTCGACGAAGAGGAGCTTACCGAGACCAACTACTTCGTGTACGTGGGCGAGCAGAACGTGGAAAAGGCCCAGGCGCTCGCCGATGCGCGCAACGACGAGATTGCCGCCGCGGGGCGCTCGGAGGCAGCCGAGGCGGTCGTCTACAACTTCGATGGCGAAAGCGTTCCCGACGAAGAGGGCAATACGGTGCCTCAGGGCCTGCAGGTGCCGCCTCCGAAAGACCGTGGCGAATACGGCATCTGGATACCGGGCATCCCCGTAATCATCGGCGGCGCATTGCAGGCCGTGGGGTGCGTCGATTGGCTGTACGACCTTATCATGGACGGCATCGTGGCTGGCGTGGGCGCCGTGCTCGGCTTCGTTCCGCAGATAATGATCCTGTTCTTCCTGCTGGCCATCTTGGAGGGATGCGGCTACATGGCGCGCGTCACCTTCATCCTGGACCGCTTGTTCCGCCGCTTCGGCCTATCGGGCAAGACGTTCATCCCCATGATCATCGGCACCGGTTGCGGCGTTCCGGGCATCATGGCGTCGCGCACCATCGAATCGGAGTCGTCGCGGCGACTGACCGTGATGACGACCACCTTCATGCCCTGCTCCGCCAAGCTGCCCATCATCGCGCTTATCTCCACTGCGGTGTTCGGCGGCACGTGGTGGGTCGCGCCCCTGGCGTATTTCATGGGCATCGCCTCCATTGTGATTTCGGGCATCATCCTGAAAAAGACCAAGCCGTTCCTGGGCGAGGCAACGCCTTATATCATGGAACTTCCCGAATACCGACTGCCGCGTTTCGTGGACTTGCTGCGCAGCATGTGGGAACGCGCGTGGGCGTTCATAAAGAAGGCCGGCACCATCATCTTGCTGGCAACCGTCGTGGTGTGGTTCCTGTCGGGCTACGGCGTGTACGAAGGCCAGTTCATGTGGGTGGGCGAAGAGCTTATGGACTATTCGCTGCTTGCATACTTCGGCAATGCCTTCGCCTGGGTGTTCACGCCGTTGGGCTTTGCGAACTGGCAGGCGGCGTCCACGGTGGTCACGGGGCTTCTCGCCAAGGAAAACGTTATCGGCACCATGGCCATCGTGTTTGGCGGGGGCGAGCTTGCCTGGTCGTCGGCGTTCATGCAGTCGCTGGTGGCGACGAGCGGCTCGGTGGCGCTCGTGCCGCTGGCTGCTTTCTCGTTCATGATGTTCCAGCTGCTGTGCGCTCCGTGCTTCGCGGCCATGGGCGCGATAAAACGCGAGATGGGCGGCTTCAACAAGTGGTTCTGGGCGGCTATCGGCTGGGAATGCGGCTGGGCGTATGCTCTGGCGCTTATCGTGTTCCAAATAGGCAAGCTGGCCATTCTCGGCTCGTTCGGCGTGGGCACGGTCGTGGCTTTCGCGCTGGTGGCGCTTATCCTGTTTGGCTTGTTCCGGCCCATGCCCAAGGGACAGATGGAAGCGGGTGACTAGCTCGTGAACTTTGCAAGCTGGGTGATTCTCGCCATCGTCATTGCCGTCGTGGCCCTTGCCGCGAAGGCAACGTTTTTCCCCAAGAAGCGCTCGGGCGGTTGCTGCGATGCGGGCGACCGCATAGAGGGGGCCTGCATCGCAACAAGTTGTGCGAGTTGCGCAGATTGCCCGAATTGCACGGCTCGCCCGAAAGACGAGCGACCTCCCGCATCCTCTCGGCCAGGCCAGCTCGGGTGATTGTCGCCGGCGATTCCGTTTTCCTGCGGCACGGGGACTGCGCCTGGGGCCTACGATGCGCGCAGGAAGCCCATCCAGGGAGCGTTGTAGTAGTTTCCGATGCGGATCTCGCGGCCGGTTTGGTCGCCGGTCAGGCCGTCTATGCCGCCCGTCTCGCTGCCCGTGGCGCCCACGACCTGGCCGCCACCCAGATATATCTCGGTGTGCTGGCGCGCGTTGTTGTGCACCCACAGGATGTCGCCTGTGCGCAGCTTCCTTAAATCCGTGTAGTACCTGAAGCCGTACTTCGTAAGCTCGCTTACCATGTTGCCGGTGTATATGGCCTCGCCCACGAAGAAGCCGACGGCTTTCAGCGCCGAAATGACCAGCGACGAGCAGTCGTAGTCCGGTCCCAGGCGGTTGCGCTGGCTGTATCCATGGGCGTCGTCGTTGGCGATGCCGATGGCCCACTTCGTGTATTCGACGACCTTGTTGCCGATGTTTCCCACTTTCGAAAGGCGCCCGAACGTGGATGCGTAATACCACGTGCCCAAAATCTTCGAGATGCCTCCGCAGAAGGCGTATCCCCCTGGCGTGGCATAGGCCAGCCAGCTGCCCTTGTCGCGCGCCGTGTTCGGCTTGATAAGCCGCGATACGGCAAGATTGCCCTTTCTGTCCAGCCAATAGCGCTGCGTGCCGGGGTTCGCCTGGATGGGAGAGTCGCCGGTAACGAGCCACTGGCGCTTCAGAGCCTTGCCGTCCTGGTAATACTTCCATTTCTTGCCGCTTCCGTACCAGCCGCTGCGCTCCGACCGCTTCACCAGGTTCACCCACAGGGCCTCGATGCGGCGCGCCTGGCCGGTGGTGCCCGCGGTGTTGCCGTTGAATCGCTTGTACTGCCAGCCGATGTCTTGCACGTGGGCCGCATACACGACGTCGTACTTCTTTGCCATGGCGCCCCGCAGGCGAATTTTTATAGCCTCGACGCGCAGGTTGCCGGTGGCGCCGGTTTTCTCGCCTGCCGTGGCCCAGGGAAGCCAGCCCTTGTTCTGCACGTGCGCGCGGTACTGCAGCTTGCCTTTCAGCGTGCCCGCATCCAGCCAGATCTGCAGCTTCTTCAGGCGCAAGCCGCTTCCCGTGGTGCCGGCCTCGGATGCGAAGGATTTGGTTTCCTGCCACCCTTCGTTCTGCGAACGCGTTCGGTAGCGCACGTCCACCAGGCCCTCGCCCTCCTTTTTGGCGCGGGCTTCCTTCTTCACCAGCTTTATTTCCACGGCCTCCACGCGCAGCGCATCGGCAAGCGTGCCCGCCAACGCACCGTTCGACACCCAGCTCTGCCAGCCGATGTCTTGCACGTGGGCGCGGTAGACGATGTCGTAGTAACGCGATATGGCCCCGGTCAGCGCAAGCCGCAGGGCGCGGATGCCCAGTTTCTTGTCTTTCGTGCCCGCCATCTTGCCGCCCGATTTCACGATTTGCCAGCCAAGGTTTTGCACCCGTACCTGAGCCTGAACGTCGCCGGCATACGTGCCCGCGTTCAGAACGACCTTCAGGGCTTCCAGGCGAAGCGCCTTGCCCGTCGTGCCCATGGTCCCGCTTGTCACGGCAGCTTGCCAGCCCTTGCGCTGCACGTAGGCGCGATACGAAACGGACGGTTCTTGGCTCGCGGCCGCCTCCTCTTCCTGGCCCGTGGTCGCGTTCTCCTCTTGGGCAGCGGTTTTCAGGCTGCCTCTGACCGATTTGCCGGACAGCGTTTTGCGTTGGGAAGATTCGGCGGGCGTCGTCTTTTTCGGGGCGGGCGAGATGGCGGCCGCCTGCGTCGCTTGCGGTTTCTGCGACGTCTGCGATTTCTGTGGCGTTTGAGGTTCCAGTGGTGCCTGCGTTGCCGCGGCGGAAGGGCTGCCAGGGGCTGCGACGGCGCCGGACGTGCTTGCGTCGTTGCCGTCTTCGGTCGCGTGAACTGAAACGGGCGCGTTTGCATCGTCGCTGGAGCCATCGGCCCCTTTGGCTTTTTCGGCGCTGTCGGCACGGTCTGCTGTTTCAGACGCTTGGTTTTCTGCGGCGCCGTCGACAACTGCGGCTTTTGCGTTTGCGCCGGCCTCGGTCTGTGTTTCGGCGCCAGGATGCGTTGGCGTGCAAGGTTGCAGGGACGTGCTTGCAGCGCTGTCTGCATCATTCACGGAAACGGACGAAGGCGCCGACGCAGCCTGCTTTTCAACAGGGGCGACGCGCTCCTTGGAAACGCTTGCGTTTGCGGGCGCCGCATCTGCCTTGCCGATCTCTGCAGCATAAGCCCCCTGAGGAACGCACATCACGCATGCGCACAGCGCTGCAGCAAAAAGAAAGAGGGAACACCGTTGCACCAGGCACCTCCAACATAGAAAACTCGAATGCATTCCGCAAGTATAGCGCTTCAACGAAACGAGCTGTCCGCACGTTGTTTGGTGGCGCCGGCCTTGCTACAGGTCGGTGTCGTAGTCGAACGAGGCGGGCGTCGTGCGTTGCAGCATGAGTTCGCGCAGGACGGGTTCGCCGGCGCGCTGTTCGGCTATGGCGAAGCAGATGGCCACGGGCATGTTCGGCGCGTCGTGTGCGAGCAACGGCACGAACTTGTTCTGCTGATACACCTGGCCGGTCAGCTTGTTTTCCAGGCTGCAGTAGTGCACTCCCATGCGCACGCCCTGCCGCATCGCCCACTCCAGCACATCCAGGCATGCCTGTTCGCTGCCCGCTATGGGCAGTCCCCCAGAATACCAGCGTCTGGCTGCGGTGCAGCAGCGGTTCGCCGCCCGTAATGGCCACGTCGGTATGCCGAAGGCCGGCATCGTAGCGTTGCTGGAATTCCGCAGCCATGTCGTGCACGTGGTCTCGGTAGTACTCGTAGTCTTCCTGGTTGGGGTTGAAGCAGAAATAGCAGTTGCGCGGGCATTGCGTGGATGCCAGGAACGTCTCGGTGCCCACGCCCTTGCGGCAGGCCACGCATGAAGGCGATATCCATCCTGCATGGATGCTCTTGCAGTCGTTGGCGACCTCTGTCCCCAGCTTTGCCAAATGGGCGGCTCGCCTTCGCAGGTCCTTAAGGCAGAAGGCATCCTTGTCGGGTTCGCGGCAAAGCCCGAACTGCTCGACTGCCTTGCCGAAATCGGCCTGGATGTCCACGTGGGTCTTGGCGTATCGCCTGAACGCCGCGTTGGGCAGGCTTTCGTAGTTGTCGCGCATGATTTCTTCTACCATGGTTCCCGTCCTACTTGCGAATCTGGCCGTTGCGTCCCGCCCGGTTGGCTGCAGTTTCGTCGGGTTAGCGCTTGTCTTGAACGTAGAGCTCCGCCATTTGCTGGTATAAGGCCCGTTCGTCCACGGACGACGGCCGCAGGTCTTCGAAGGCGCGATCGTCTACGTGGATGGCGGCTTGTTCCGTTAGTTTCCGTCCTTGCTCCGTAAGCGCCAGCATATGCATGCGTTTGTCGGAGGGCATCCGAGACTGTTCGACGAGGGCACGGTTGCCAAGCGAGCGACAGGCGTCGGTAACAACCGACGGCGCCAGCACGAGCGAGCGCGCGATTGCCGATTTCGAAGAGGGTCCCTTGCAGAACAGCTCGAACAGGATGCGGAACTCCGTTTCGGTCAGTCCGAACGATTCTGTGGATTCTTTGGTGAATCGTTCGGCTTGTAAAAAAGCCTCGAAGCAGGCATGCTCTTCGAAGAAGCGTCCGCCTTCGATGCGCACGACGCCATGTCGCTGGTTCGTGAGCATGGACCCTGTGCGTATGGCAGCCCCGAGATCGGGTCCGAGCGGTCCGAATACCTGTACGCAGGCATCCACGAGCACGTCGTCTGCGGCTTCTATCTTGCGGTCGCCTTTTGCGGCAAGGCTCCACAATTTCGTTGGGCCGCGATAGGTGCGTGATTTAACGTAGCCGGATTCGGCCAGAGGCCCGAGCGCCTGGGAAAGCTGGCTTGCGCCAACTGCCAAGATGTGCGCGATGTTCCCTTCTTCCAGCTCGCCCGCTTGCCGCATGCATGAAAGCGCGCGGTACTGCACGACGCTCAGGTCGCATTCGCGTCGCAATGCCATTTCGACTGCACGGTTCAGGCCATGCACGAACGTGAACAGCTCCGATGTTATCGGATAGCGAAGCTTCAAGCGGATCTCCCCCTCGGTGTGATTCGCGTGCGATTGCGCTGTTGCTACAGCCTGCCGGCCGGCATTGACCGCTGTTTTCAACGGCGAAATCATACCCCATTTTTAGCCGCCGAAATATCGAAGTCGTACAATTGCGGCGACGTTTGGTCCGTAGTGGTTACTGCCCACGGCCCGGCCGGCGGCGGGGGCGGGGAGAGGGGAT
>DMNP01000257.1:1560-2875 GCA_003452695.1 Eggerthellaceae bacterium | reverse complement strand
TGGCCGGGCCGTGGGCAGTGACTGCTGGACTGGAAACGCACGAGCGCCGGGGAGACGGCGCTGCTGGTAGAGGGGGCACGGCGCGTCGGGAAGACCACCCTGGCCAAACGCTTCGCCGAGAGGGAGTACTCGGCAAGCATGGTGATAGACTTCGCCCACACCTCAAACGACGTGAGGGAAACCTTCAACTTGTACGCAACGGACCTCGACCGACTCTTCCAGCGACTGCAGACCCTGACCTCAACCCGCTTGCAGGAGGGCGACTCGCTCGTAGTGTTCGACGAAGTGCAGCGTTTTCCTCCAGCTAGGGAGCTTC
The DNA here is from genome assembly GCA_003452695.1 of Eggerthellaceae bacterium. Lineage (GTDB taxonomy): Bacteria > Actinomycetota > Coriobacteriia > Coriobacteriales > Eggerthellaceae > UBA9715. Next base: position 2,559 of record DMNP01000257.1, on the reverse strand, counting down.
TGAAGCATCTCGTAGAAGACGGTCGCTACCACTACCTAGAGACCGGCTCGCTCGTGTCTATCAGACGCCGAAGAGCCCGTTTCGTACTCTATGTAGCCCACCAGCTCCCTTTCGCAGCGCTGATCGCGGTAGACGCGTATTAGCATCAGGTCCATCCCCTTCGTCCAAAGGCCGCGAAAACAGCTGCTTTCCACTGCAATACGCGGCCCGAACGGCCGTACGCGCATGCGGACTCGCCTTTCCGACGGCTACCGCCCCGCGGCGGCCGTCGCGACGGCGCGGGCGCTACGACCCCCGCACACGCGCGTACAGGTCGATTCCGATTTCGTGGCAAACGCCGATCACCTGCTTTATGTTGCCGCCAGCGACCCCCCGCTCGAGCTCGCCTATGAATCGGGGGGAGCAGCCGCACGACCTTGCGAGCTGCACCTGGGTAAGCCCGAGCTCCTTCCTGCGCGCCCGAATGGTCTCGCCGAGGTCGTCGGCGTCGCGTATCCTGCCGTCGACCCTGCGCGGCTTCTTGGGCGGAAAGGGGTCCATGGGCCACCTCGCTCGATTGCAATCTTCCTGTTTGGGATTATAGCATGGCCATTTGCTAAATTCTTCCCATACGGGATGATAGTGCAAGGCTACAGAGATTTCTTCCCGTATGGGACTATTTTGAAACCTCTTATATTTCACCGCGCAGGAAGAAAGCAACTCCTTGAACCTGAAGCGCTTTTCCGGTACGGCACATGAACGGTTCGGCATGCCACGAACCGCAGGCCCGTTCGACTCCCTCTCTGCTCGGTTTGAAATCACCGTGGCGGATTCGGGTAACAAAGGTTGCACATCACCGACTCCCCGAGCCAGAAGAGCACGCCGTCGTGAGCCTAGATTTATTCATTACAGTCAACCTGTGCAGCCTGGGCGAGCGGGGAGGGGGTGTGAGCGATTCTGCAGGGGCCGAGCGCCCGGAAAACGAGCCGGTGGCTCGTTTTCAGCGAGGCCGGGCAAGCG
>DMNP01000257.1:0-1447 GCA_003452695.1 Eggerthellaceae bacterium | reverse complement strand
CAGGTTTTTTGGCCTAATTCCTGTTGAATGCCAAAGCAAAGCCGAAACCAAGCGAACACCCCCCTTGCCCTAGGCGGGCGGTCGGTCGAGCAAGAGGGGCGTGTGGACTGCTGCGCAGGGCTTGTGGACACTAGTGGAACGCGCGCAGGCGTGCGTGGACGATGCTTTTCTTGCGGTAGAATGGCCTGAATGCAAAAAAAACGAGAGAGAAGGCGCACGCCATGCACTATATGACCACGGCGGAAATCCGCGAGAAGTACCTGCAATTCTTCGAGGGAAAGGGCTGCAAGCGCATGCCCTCGTCCTCGCTTATTCCCGACGACCCATCGCTGCTGCTTACAAGCGCGGGCATGGTGCAGTTCAAGCCCTACTTCCTGCATGTGAAGGAATTCGACCCCGACTACATCGGGTCCACCACCGTGCAGAAGTGCGTGCGCACCAACGACATCGACATCATCGGCACCACGGGGCGCCACCTGTCGTTCTTCGAGATGATGGGGAATTTCAGCTTCGGCAAGTACTTCAAGAAGGAGATGTGCGCCTGGGCGCTGGAATTCTCCACCGACGTGCTGGAGCTGCCACGCGAAAAGCTGTATTTCACGGTGTTCGAGAACGACGACGAAACCATCGAAATCTGGAAATCGCTCGGCGTGCCCGACGACCACATCAGCCGTCTGGGCGAAGACGACAACTTCTGGCGCGCCGGCCCGACCGGGCCGTGCGGCCCCTGCTCGGAGCTGTATTACGACCAGGGCCCCGAATTCGGCTGCGGGAAGCCGGATTGCGCACCCGGCTGCGACTGCGACCGATTCCTGGAATACTGGAACTGCGTGTTCACCCAGTTCGACGGCCAGGAGGACGGCACGCTGGCGCCGCTGCCCACCAAGAACATCGACACCGGCCTGGGGCTGGAGCGCACCGCAGCCATCATGCAGGGCGTGCAGTCGAACTACGAGACCGACGTGCTGCGCAGCCTGGTGGGCGTCGGCGAGCGCCTGTCGCTTAAATCCTACGACGGCAACATGATTCCGGGTGCGCTTTCGCCCGAACAGGCCAAGATAGACCTGAGCCTGCGCATCTGCGCCGACCACAGCCGCAGCGTGTCCTTCATGATTGCCGACGGCATCCTGCCATCCAACGAGGGACGCGGCTTCGTGTTGCGCCGCCTGCTGCGCCGCGCGGTCGTTCACGGGCAGAAGCTTGGCATCGAAGGCCCGTTCCTGTGCGAGTACTTCGAGCAGATAATAAAGCTGATGGGCCATGTGTATCCCGAAATCGTGGACAACCGCGAGCTCGTGGAAAGCGTGATACGCTCCGAAGAAGAGCGCTTCGGGCGCACGCTGCACACCGGTCAGGCGTATCTGGACGAAGCGCTGGACAGCATAGCCGAAGGAGGCACGCTGCCGGGCGATGCGGCGTTCAAGCTGCACGACACCTACGGCTTCCC
>DMNP01000269.1 GCA_003452695.1 Eggerthellaceae bacterium | reverse complement strand
CGCGCTGGTCGAACTGCCCGGGCAGCGCCTCCACCGCGAACACCACCGCACCGTCGGCCACGGGCGCCACGCCCGTGTTGTGCGGGTCGTCTGACCGGAACAGGTCGCGCGTCGTGGCATCCACCTGCGGCTCGCTGAACACGGTGGGTACGCAACGTTCGAACAGCTCTGGCGAAATGCCTTCCACATCGTAGCGGTTCACCAAACGCAGCGCCGAAAGGCTTGCCACTCCAAGAATCTCGCGCAACTCGCGCTCGAGCGCCTTCGCCTCCACATCGAATCCGGGCTTCTTTTCAACGTAAATGCGCTCGACCATGGCGCCACCTTCCCCGCGCGGTTTGCAATGGCTCCATTATAGTGTGTCGGGGGGGCGTTTCCCTCGACACACCCAGCTGTTCATGCGGAGATGGCTTCGTAGGCATGAGCGGCCCAAGCGCGGTCGACGCACAAAGGGTCTGCGTCTTCCAAGACGAGCCCCTCCAGTTGGCCTGCGGCGCTGGCGTACAAGTCGGCGGGCACTTCGGTTTCCCGCGGCTCGCCATCGCCGACGAATTCGATGACGATCGCCCCGTCTTCGGTTCGCGCTCCGTAATAGGCCACGGCGGACGAATGCAGTCCCCCTTCGCCGACGAACCTGTTGAACACCAGGAACTTCAGCAACTCGACGGCATGGTCGTCCAGCCCATCGCGCACGATGGCCGCCTTCTCGCGCAGGGCATAGCGCGACCCAACGACCCGCGCTTCGTATCCCCGCTGAACATACGGCTGCAAAGCCTCTTTGGCCTCGTTCATCCGAGCCGGGGCCGCAACCAGTTGCACGAGCACCTTGCGGTCGGGATCGTGATACAGACAATCGTGGTTCAGCATCATCACGTTGCCGCAAGACCCGCAGGTGTGTTCGAACAAGAAGCCGTCGATAAGCCATTGGGCTGCATCGGGGTCCTCGCGCGCGTTCACGCTGGTCCAAATTTCAGCGGAATCCGTGACGTGGCAACGAGGGCATGCGATTTCGATGGTCCTCGTTGATGTCATGGTCGCTCCTCCCCGTTCGGATTTCGCGCTGCGTTGAAGCTGCGCGTCTATCGTTCTTGTAAGTTTTGCCGCCTGCTGCGACCCGCTGCGTATCGTAGCGTATCGTGGTTTTGGGTGAAAGAGCAGACGCCCACATGCGCAAGCATGTGCGGACGCCGCTCGAAGGCACCACGGTTCGCTTGAATAACGGCATCTCGGTGCACTTTGCAACGGAAGCGAACCGGAACTCGAAGAGAGAGGACGAACATGGAACTGAAGGGCAGCAAGACATGGGAGAACCTGCAAACCGCGTTCGCGGGCGAGTCGCAGGCCCATACCAAGTACCAGTACTACGCCAGCAAGGCCAAGAAGGACGGCTACGAGCAGATTGCCGATATCTTCTCGGAGACCTCGCGCAACGAGAAAGAGCACGCCAAGCTGTGGTTCAAGTACTTGCATGACGGAGCTGTGCCCGACACCATGGCCAACCTGAACGACGCCGCCGATGGTGAAAACTACGAGTGGACCGACATGTACGACGAATTCGCCAAAACGGCCGAAGAAGAAGGGTTCGAGGAAATCGCCGAGAAGTTCCGCATGGTCGGCGCTGTGGAAAAGCACCACGAAGAGCGCTATCGCCAGCTTATCGGCAACATCGAAGGCGGACTGGTGTTCTCGCGCGACGGCGACCGCACGTGGATTTGCCGCAATTGCGGCCACATCGTCATCGGCCCCGAAGCACCGGAGATCTGCCCTGTGTGCGCACATCCGCAATCCTATTTCGAGCTGCGCGCCGAGAACTACTAGACAGTCGCCCGCTGCTAGAACAAGCCCCCGTCGGCACGCAATGCCGACGGGGGCTTTTCTTCTGAACGAGCAGTATCGCCAGCGTCAGGTTCTGCTGGATAGCCCTTCGCCCTTACGCGAATGATGCAATGGCCCGGGCGTCAGCCAGGCCCTTGGCGTACAGGCCCTCGATGGCGCTGCGGTCCTTCGTCAGAGTTTTCATGCCCTCTATGCTGTCGGGCGCCACGATTATCGCCTTGCCCTCGCGTTCGTATTTCTTGGCCAAGTCCAGCTGCAAGTTGTACAAGCCGGCGCGGTTGGCCAACGCCTCGGCCACCCGCGGGTACTTCGGCGCCAGCAAACGGGCCGTGCGCACATCGTTTTTCGCGTCACGGTAGAAATCGCGCGGCCGCGTCAGGATGACCACGACCTTCTCGCAACCTTCGTCGAACGCGCGCTTCAACGGAATGGGGTCTGACAGCCCGCCGTCGAAACAGGGCCGACCATGAACCGGATAGGGCCGGTTCACAATCGGCAACGCCGAAGACGCCTTCACGGGCGCATAATCGTCCTGTGCCATGTCATCCATGGTGAAATAGACCGGAAGCGCACTCTGCGCATCGGTGGCCACGACGATGAAGCGCTTGCCCGACGCCACCATAGCGCGATAATCCAGCGGAAATTCCCCGTCCGAATTGCTGAGCGTGCCGTAGATGTAGTCCAAGTCGGCGTATTCCCGCGTGCGCACGGCAAGTCCCGCGCCCATGTACTGCGGCCGGAAGCTATACGTCGTATAGAACGCGAAATTGCGTCCCACTTGTCCCGCCAGATACGAGGACAGGTTGGCAGCGCCGGCCGACACCCCAACGCACACGTCGAAATGCACGTCGTTTTCCATGCACCAATCCAGCACGCCCGCGCCGTATGCGCCGCGCTCTCCCCCGCCTACGTCAACCACGCCTATCATGTGGGTCCTCCGTTAACCACGCCTTATTCTCTCTGCATACTGTACCGCATTTCCTAGGACGCCTGACCAGCTGGTGCCGATACTTCTGCCGTAGCCTCCGCCACAGCTGCAGCGGCGGCATTGGCATCTGCTATTGCGCTGGCAGCATCGCTGTCGTCGATGGCTTCAGCTTCAGCTTCAACTTCCACAAGCTGCATCGGCTCTTGGCCACGGCGTTCGCGCCATTCCTCGAACGCCCTCAGCTCGGGCTCGTTAATGGCCATGGCCACGGTGGCGACTGCCAGGTCGTCTGCCAACCCCACGACGGGAATGTTGTCGGGAATGAGGTCCTTCTGCTTCACGAAGTACAGGAACGCGGCTACAAGCGACACGATTACCTTCGGCGACACCTCGGTGTATTCGCGCGTTACGTAGCATTTCACCATCTGTGCCATGACGGGCACATTGGCAAATGCCGTGCCTATCGTGTTGGGAAGACCCCTCAGCTTTTCATGCAGCTGCCCGAGCAGCGCATCGACCTGATCCGGATCCGCGATAATCGCCTGGGCCTTCTGCACGTTGTCGCCTATTACGCCCTTTGCCCAATCCACGCTGAACTGCTGTGCCATGGTGCTCCCTTCGTCATACGAATGCCGATACTGCGCCTATAGTAAACCACTGGGCCATATTTCTGCCCCATTGCGAATTACACGTTACGCAACGCGGCAGCCCGCTTGATTCATAGCTGGTCCGGCCGCGACAAGCCCGCTTCGATGCGCAGCGTCAGCATGGCGCCGGTGTCGTAGGCCCGCGACCCTTCCTCGTCGGTGTCGCTTACCAGGTTGAAACCGACCAAACGACGCTCGTCCCCGCTTTCCTCGAAAATATAGACCACGGTCATATCGTCGGTTTCGCGCACTTCCACCTGCCGTTGCGGCGTAAGCTCCATCGTGCCGGCGGATATGAACAGCGTGCCGCGCACGGCTATGGTGTTCGTCGCAATAGACCCGCGAAGCGCGCAGCTGGCCGGAGGCTCCTTGCCCGCAAGTTCCGCGGCAATAGCTGTCCCCGCGCATTGGCCCTGCAGGGCAGCGTTCTTCCATATGCCGACGATGCGCTTCTCGCCGGAAATCAGCTCGGTGCCCTGGGCCACGTCGCCCGCAGCATACACGTCGGGGTCGCTCGTGCGCATGAAGCCGTCCACAACGAGCGCGCGGTCGATTTCCAGCGTGCCCTGCTGCACGAAATCCAGGTTCGACTTCATGCCATGCGAGACCGAAATCGCATCGAAGACATCCACGTCGCCGTTAGCGAACGTCACTTCAAGTTCTCCGCTCGCGGCACGGCGCACCTGCGCGATGCTCTGGCTCAGGCGCAGCTTCACGCCCTTGGCCAGCAATCCGCGCTCGAAACGCTCGGCAGCCTCGGGCAAGGCGTTGAAGTCCAGCACGTGTGGATTGATGCCCACAAGCGTTACGTCCTTGCCGTGGTTCAAGCAGGCTTCCAGCGTCTTCAGCGCCACCATGGACGCGCCGCTTACCAACACGCGCCGGCACGCGGAATCTTCCAGCGCATCCTTCAAGCGCTGCGCGTCGTCCATCGACCGCAGCACGAGCGGCTGGTAGTCCTCTTCGCCCTCGACGCCGGGAAAACCCCAGCAAGCCGGCGTGGCTCCCGTGGCGATAACGCATTTCTCGTAGGGAAAATCGCCTTGCGGCGTGGTCACCAGATGCTCGCCCACGTTCAGCCGCGTAACCGGACAGTCCGCATGAACGGTCGGCCGCAGCTCGTCCAGCTCCTCGGCCGTCCAGGGAAAGCATTCCTCGTAGCTTTTCTCGCCGCCCGCATAGTACGAAGTGAGAATGGGGCTGTACGGCAGGATGCCCGTGTCCGAAAACACGTGCACAGGTCCTTCGTAGCCCGCCATGCGCAGTGCTATCAGCGCATTCACGCCAGCCGTGCCGTATCCGATAATCGCGACGCCTGGCCTATCGATGGTTTCCTGGGTCATCGTATGCTCCTATCTGCGCTGCCTACGCGAACACGCTTGCCAACCATGCGCCGTATTCGCCCGACCACATGCCGCCAAGCTGGGCAAACACCGTATTCCAATCGAACTGGCTTTCGAACAGCAGCTCGGTATAGTGCTTGCTCGTAATGTTGCGCGGATTGCTCATCTGGCGAAATGCATACGTATAGGTGCAGGTGGGGCACATGCTTACCACAAGCGATCCGTCGGGCGCGAACGACAGCTTTTCGTCCGCCTGCTGGTCCTGCCTGTTGGGATCGAACGCGCTTACCCCGCCGCCTGCGCCGCAGCAGCCGTGGAAGATGGACGGCGTGGCCGAATCGATGCCGAGCACATCGCAGGTCTCGGCCAGATAGACGCCATCGCGGTCCTGGCACGATTTCGAAAGGCAAAGCGGTGCATCGGGCAGGTCGCGCTTGGGTTCGAAACCCTTTTCCACCAAGAATGCCGAAAGCGACCCCACCTGAACGTCCAGCCCGTTGCGGGCAAATGCGGAGCGCATGGCGTTTGCGCAGCCCGGGCACACGCACACGAGCCTTCCGGCACCCGATTCCCGCATCTCGCGGGCTATGAGGTCGCAAAGCGCCTCGGCGCGGTCGTAGAATCCGGCGCTTTTCAGGGGCGACCCACAGCAGTGGTCGATGAGGGTGGTCTTGCCGCCCAGCTCTTCGACGGTCGCGAATATCTCGCGCGTAAGCTCCGGGCCGTAGGCCGCCAGCGCGCAGCCCGGCATGAACGCCACTTCGCAGTCGGCCTGCGCTTCGCCGTCTTTGCTTGCCACGTGGCGCGTCAGGTCCGCATAGCCTATGCCGTGGATGGCGCGATATGCCGTGAAGATATCCCATTCTTCGTCCACGAGCACGCTCGACCAGGCTCCGCGCTCGATAAGCCCCAAATTCTGGAAATCGATGCGCGCATGATAGATAAGATCGCACACGTCGTTGTGCGCGAAGCACGTGTTCTTGCACGAAGTGCAGAAAAAGCACCCGCGCACGGCCTGGACGAGCTGCGGGTTCGTGGCTATGCGCATGCGCACGTCGTCAATCGATTCGGCCCCGCGCTCGGCCGCCAGCATGGCCTCGGCAATGTCGCCAAGCGTCATCTGCGCCGTCGTCAGCGAGCTGCACGCACCTGTGCAATGCCCGCATTGCGTGCACTGGCCCGCGAACTTCCAGTAGGTATCGTGGCACTCGAGCAATCCCATGCCTTGCCCCTTTCGCATTGCGAAGCGCCTTCAGGCTGCAGCGCCCGGCACTTCCTCGCGCATCGCCCGCCCACGGCGCCGCGATGTCTCTCTCGTCTTCGCCTCGGTAAGCACTGATTTATGCTGTCGGACCCAGGGTGCGCAGGGCGAGTACGCCTCAACTGAAAACCGAATGCGCCCACTGGCGTGGGTAAACGAGGCTTGAAGGCGAAACGCGCCACCCTGCGCGGCCTGGGCCGGCATGATAAATCAGTGCTTATCTAGGATACTAGATTCCAATAGAGAAAGTCCCATTTCCACGCAAAATGGCACCGCAAGAGGCACCGCGAGAGGCACCGCGAGAAGCACGCTTTGATTCAGCCCACCCCGCGGGCAAGACTACTCTCCGCCCATGATGCGCCCTGGCGGCTCGACCGAGCGCAGACGTGGCGGGGCATGCAATCCTTGCTCGGCCCTTCCGCATTGCCCGCGTAGGCTACGATGCTGCGGAAGCCGCCGAGCGCGGGGTAAGGGCAAGTCCGATGGACAGGGTCAGGTTCCCATCTATCTGATTGATGCCGAATGCCTGTCTGGACAATCCTTCACCGGAAAGCGCCAGGTGAAGAGGACCTTTTGCATTTGCATCCACGCGCCCGGTCTCGTCGTTCACGACGATGGTCACATCGAAATCCCCCGGATTAACCGATGCCTCGACACCCGAATTCCTTAGCGCTTCCAGGGCCTGGCGCAGCTCCGGGACTTCCTGCAACGCCTCTGATGCTAACGTGAAGCGTATGGTGTCGTCGTGCATCTGCAAATCGCGAACAGCAGCGGGGTCGAAAGGCACGCCTCCGTTGCGCGCAATCGTTTCGCGTAGGGCGGCCACATCTACATCAACTCGGCCAGATGCCCCAACCGGCTCGGATAGGGCATAGTCGAACGTGCTCTGCGGCAGGTCCAAGGCGAAGGAGCCCGCTGCGGACGTCTCACCGACGAACGGAAGGCCCGGAATCTTCACCGTAAGCGAAAACGCGCCGTCGCTCACTTTGGCAGCGCAGGGGTCTTCCACGGAAAAGCCGCTGACGAAACCACTCGCCTTGCCCGCCGCGCTCATTTTCAGCGACATGCCTGCCGCGGACAGATCCGCATCCACGTCTACAGACGCCTCTGCATCGAATTCCCCGGACCTCAGCGCCTCGTCCAGAGAGCCCAGCAGCGAAACCGCAGCGTTTCCGGGCAGGAATGGAATATTGATTACACGCGCATACGCCAAGCCAAGCACGACCGCAACGGTCACGACCAGAGCGGCTGCTACGGCAAGGACGACATTGCGCACGGTATGCGGTTGCGAAGGTTTCGGGTCCATGGCGCCTCCTGGGGTATCGTTACCGCTCGCGACCTGGGCAGCAACGGAATCGGCCGGCATCGGCCGCATTACTTGTAATCAATGTAACATTGCCGTTCCTTCTGGTATGCTTGCAGCGACGCTATTCGAAAGGAGATTCACATGCAAGATTGCCTGTTCTGCAAGATTGTTGCCGGCGAGATCCCCTCGAAAAAGGTCTACGAGGACGACCTGTTCTACGCCTTCGACGACATCGAGCCCGAAGCGCCCGTGCACACGCTCGTCATTCCCAAACAGCACTATGACAACCTGCAGGCCGACGTGCCCGAGGAGTTGCTCGGCAAGCTGATGAAGGTCGTGCCGGAAGTGGCGAAGGCAAAAGGCGTGGACGAAACAGGCTACCGTTCGGTCGTCAACACCGGCCCCGATTCAGCCGCCACCGTCGGGCACCTGCACGTGCATATACTGGGCGGGATAAAGATGGGCCGCTTCACCTTCGAGGGATCGCAGCGCCTGAACAGCTAGGAACGCATCGCCACCGCAGCCGTTGCCGCCGTCGCTGGCCGCCTTCCGCCGATAGGCGGGCCGCCAGCGACTGCCAAGCTGCCAACGGCTGCGATGGACGATGAATTCGGTTGCCGGGCAACGCACCATGGGCTATCGCGAAGACGAGAAGCGCTGGAAGCGCATTCAGGAGATGCTCGCGGCAGAGGCCAGCGGCAAAACGCTGCGCCCTATCGTGTCGCAACGCACGCTGTTCGGTATTCCGTCAGCGGTCGAGCAGCAGCTCGACCGCATGGTTGAGGAAGATGAAGCCGCCCGCGCAGCCGCGCGGCGCGCAAAGCGGCTATCAGAGGAACGCCACACC
>DMNP01000115.1 GCA_003452695.1 Eggerthellaceae bacterium | reverse complement strand
GTTGACTGCACTGACAGGCGAGCCAGGGCCAAGGCGAGACGCAAGTACCGAATCGCTAAGCGGAACCACGACAGCGGAATCACGTGGAAGAAGCTCGCCGAGCGAAACGGCAGCATGGAATGCGATGTCTGCGGCATCGAGTGCGACCCAGGCGACAGAGCGTGGGGTTCGTTCGGTCCGACTTACCCATCGGTTGACCACATCGTCCGCATCAGCGATGGTGGCGAGGACACCTGGGACAATTCGAGACTCGCGTGCATGAAGTGCAACCTCGCCCTGAACGCTGAAGCGAACAGGAAGAACAGGGAGGTTCGCTCATGAGTCTGGCTGAGGCGGTTAAGAACGGCAACGAGCTGGAAATCCTCATCGAGACGCGCAAGAAGATAGCCGCGCAGATGGACGAGTGCGACAACGGCCACGACCTGTCCAGCTTGTCAGACAAGATGGTGAAGCTGTGCGAGCGGATCACCGAGCTTGAAAAGCAGCAGAAGCCGAAGCGCAAAACGGCGCTCGACTCCGTGCGCAAGGTGCGGAAATGAACAACCAATTACCGACTTTCCATGTTGCGCCAGACTATGAGCGAACGATGGGTGATGCGGCCTACGAGTTCGGTGCGTCTTTCGGCATCAAACTCGACCCGTGGCAACGCGTTGTCATGAACGATTGGCTTGCGCTCGACGACGCTGGCAAGTGGGTATGCTCCACGTGCGGCCTGAGCGTGCCAAGACAGAACGGCAAGACGGCGCTGGTGAAGGTTCGCGTCATGTTGGGAATCTTCAGCCTCGGCGAGACGGTGCTCTTCACGAGTCACGAAGTCCGCACGTCGCGGCAGGTGTTTGACGCGCTCGCCGAAATGCTCGACCCAAACGGGGCGTTCCCCGAGCTGGCCGCACAGGTGCAGTACATCAAGCGCTCGAATGGCTACGAGGAAATCAAGGTTTCTGATTGGCTGGACGGCGACGGATGGCACAAGGGTGGCAAGTTGCTCTTCAGCTCGCGGTCGAAGGGCGCGTCGCGCGGCTTTACCGCCGATGTCGTGGTGGCCGACGAGGCCATGTACATGACAGACGAGCAGGTTGCCGCACTGGTTCCGACGATGGCGTCTGCGGTCGGCGGTGACATGCAGTTCATCATGCTCGGCACACCGCCAGCACCAGGGGACAACGGCACGGTGTTCCAGGCAACGAGGGAATCTGCCAAAAAGGGCAAAACCGGAATCTCATGGTGCGAGTGGAGTGTTGAGGATATAGGCGACGTGAACGACTGGGAGCGCATCGAGCGATGCAACCCGTCGCTCGGAAATCGGCTCATGCGCAAGGCCGTAGACAACGAGCTTGCGGTCATGTCCCCCGAAACGTTCGCCCGCGAGCGTCTGGGCTGGTGGTCGCCGACCGCCGGCCTGCCGGACTTCGCCATCCCCGCCAGCAAGTTCGAGTCGCTGGCGGTGGACACGGCCCCGACCGAGGGCCGCGTGGCCTACGGCGTGCGCTTCAGCGCGGACGGCTCCGAGGTGAGCCTGGCCGCCGCGAGGCTCCACGACGGCACCGCCTACGTCGAGCAGATACGCCGCGAGCCGATGGCCATGGGGCTGGGATGGCTCGCGGAGTGGATAGAGGCGCGCAAGCGCACCGGCTGCTGCTGCGTAATAGACGGCAGGTCTGGCGCGCAAGCCCTGGTGGACAGGCTGGGCACCATGCCGAAGGGCTACGTGGTGACGCCGACAACCGTGCAGGTCGTGGCTGCGTGCACCGCGATGGTGGACAGCGTGAACGAGGGCACGCTCGAGTGGTTCAGGCCGCAGGCCGACCTGTTCGACAGCGCCACGACGTCCACGCGCAGGAAAATCGGCTCCTCCGGGGGCTGGGGGTTCGGAGGAGAGAACCCCATACCCATCGAGGCGGCATCGCTGGCCTTGTGGGGGGTGCTCAATTCCAAGAGAGACCCGAATAGAAAGCAGAGAATCGGATGAGCTACGGATTCGACGGAATCGAAAAGGCGGCGGGGCTTCCCGCTGCCGAGCGCACGATCGTCGGCGAGCTGTGCGAGGTATACGCGGCGCACGCCAGCGCGAACGCCGACAAGGGGCGCTACTACGACCAGCGCATCACGGCTGGCGAGTGCAACCTGGGCATCGCGCTGCCGCAGAAGCTCCGCAACTTCGAGATGGCGTGCTGCTGGCCCGAGAAGGCGGTGACGGCCCTGGCGGACCGCAGCCGCTTCGACGGCTTCGTCAGCGAGGACGGCGAGGCCGTGCCGGAACTCGACGCAATCGTGCGCGACAACAGGCTGTCCACGGGCTACACCATGTCGGTCATCGACGAGCTGAAGCACGGCGGCGTGCTGGTCACGTTGTCCCGCAACGACATTTTCGGATGCTCTGTACGCTTCCACACTTTCGAGACCAGCGCGGCACGGTGGAACGGGCGCCTGCAGCGCATCGACGCGGCGATGGCCATCATCGACATCGGCAAGAACGCGAACGGCGAGGTGCGCCCGAAGGTCGTCAACCTCTACACAGACGACGCCACCTGGGTCATAGAGCGGTACCCCGGCACGGTGAACGGCAGGCAAGCCTGGCGCGCCACAAGGGCCGCGAACGGCCTCGGGCGCTGCATGGCCACGGTGCTGCGAAACCAGCCGACCAACTCGCAACCGCTCGGCACGAGCCGAATCACGCGCTCCGTGCGGACGCTGACGCGCGGCTACATCCGCACGATGACGCTCGCCACGATCGGCCTGGAGTTCGCCACGAGTCCGCAGAAGTATCTCATGGGCGTGAGCGACGAGCAGTACGACGCGCTCATC
>DMNP01000330.1:7536-7697 GCA_003452695.1 Eggerthellaceae bacterium | reverse complement strand
CCGGGAATCATGCGGCAGTACGCCATGTCGTACATGCCATGGTGCGTCGGTCCGTCTTCGCCCACGAGGCCGCCGCGGTCGATTGCGAACACCACGTTGCACTTCGGCAGCGCGCTGTCTATTATCATCTGGTCGAAGGCCCGCTGCAGGAACGTGGAATA
>DMNP01000330.1:617-7491 GCA_003452695.1 Eggerthellaceae bacterium | reverse complement strand
GCAGGAACGTGGAATAGATGGCCACGACCGGCCTGCATCCGCCAAGCGCCAGGCCCGCAGCGGTGCCCACGGCATTTTCCTCGGCGATGCCCACGTCGATGAAGCGGTCGGGGAATTCGCGCGCGAAGGCCTTCAGGCCCGTTCCCGATTGCATGCCCGCGGTAAGGGCCACGATGTGTTCGTCCACGCGCGCCTCGCGCACGAGCGCCTTGCCGAACACGTCGGTGTACGAGCTCGGGCCGGACAGTTTCTTGGCCGAACTGCCCGTCGTGCGGTCGAAGGGGCCAATGCCGTGGAAGCGCTCGGGATCGGCTTCGGCGGGGGGATAGCCCGCGCCCTTCTTGGTAACGGCGTGCACGAGCACGGGGCCGTCGGCTGCCAGGGCTGTGCGCAGGATTGCCTTCAGCGCGCCGATGTTGTGGCCATCGATCGGAGGCGTGCACAAGATGCCCAGCTGCTCGAAAATCATGGAATCGGGCACGAAGAATTGCTTGATGGACTCCTTCGCGTTGCGCCCGAAATTCACGAACGCGCGGCCGATGGAGCCGCTTTCCTCCAGCAGTTCCTGCGATTGGTCGCGTGCCTGGCGATAGCTTGCAGACGAGCGTATGGCGCCCAGATGGCGCACGAGCGCACCCACGTTGCGCGAAATGGACATCTCGTTGTCGTTCAGGACGATGACCATCGGCAGCTGCAGCTGGCCGATGGTGTTCAGCGCTTCGAAGGCCATGCCACCCGAAAGCGAGGCATCGCCGATAAGGGCGACTATCTTCTCGTCGGAATTGCGCAGCGCACGTGCCTTGGCCAGGCCGAGCGCTATCGAAAGCGAATCGGAGGCATGGCCGGATGGGTGCACGTCGTGCGGGTTCTCGTCGGGACGCGGAAAGCCGGAAATGCCCCCCGGTTGCCGCAGTTGGTCGAAGGCATCGCGCCGGCCGGTTATCAGCTTGTGCGCATAGGCCTGGTGTCCCACGTCGAACACGAAGCGGTCCTTGGGCGAATTGATAAGCGAATGCACGGCCAGGATGATTTCGACCGCGCCGAGCGACGAGGCCACATGGCCGCCCGTGCGCGACGTGGTCGAAATAATCTGCTCGCGAATTTCCCAAGCCAGAATGGTCAGGTCCTCGTCGGTGAGCGGTTTCAGGTCGGCAGGCGACGATATGGCATCGAGAATGCGGCCCATGGCACGTCCATTGCTATTCGGTCGCCGCGGCCGCAGCATCCGCAGCGGGCTGCTCGGCGACATCGAGATGGGCGGAAGCTGCAGGCGCTGCAGGCGTGGCGGCCGCCGGCGCATTTGCAGGCGCTTCCCCATCGGCGACTTCGGGGTCCGCCGCCTCGGGGGCGCCTTCCTCTTCGGAATCGGCGTCGATGCCCACTTCTATCAGGTCGCTTACGCGCAGGCCCAACGAAACCGCCTCTTCATACAGGTTCAGCGCATCGTCGAGCGGCAGTTCGTCGTCGCTTACCGCCTGCACGATTTCGTCGAGGCGTGCGCGCACGTCCTCGAAACTCTGCATCCGCTCGGAAGAATCCATAGACAACGGGCTCCCCTCGCAGGCTTATTGTTCGGACCCGGCCGTAACCGGGGCGTCATCGGGCTGCATTGCAGGCAGCGCCTGGTCCAGCGCGCCTTCCGCCGCCTCGGCATCGGCCGGGGGCTCTGCAATGCTTGCCGGGATTTCGGCTTCGGCCGGCTCTTCATCCGGCACCGGGAGCTCGCTCGCAGCTGGCGCCTCGGCCTCCGTCGGCGTTTCGGCCGGCGTTTCGGCCGGCGTTTCGGCCGGCGTTTCGGCCTTGGCCTCGGCCTCGGCGTTTGCGGCGAGGCCGGCCCGCGCCTCCTCTTGCTGCGCGATGCGCCCGAGCACGCCGTTCACGAAACGCGAGGACTCGTCTTCGCCGCCATAGGCTTTGGCCAGTTCCACGGCCTCGTTGATGGCCACCGAAATGGGCACTTCGTCCACGTAGAGCATCTCGTACACGGCAAGGCGCAAGATGGCGCGGTCGACGACGGGCATGCGCTCCACCGTCCAGTTCTCGGACGTGGTGGAAAGGCGCGCGTCGATGTCCTGCATGTGTTCCACCACGCCGTCCACCAGCTGTTCCGCATACTCGGACAGCTTCATGTCGTCGGCGGGATACAGGCCGTCTTCAACGATGTCGCCCGCATCGCGCTCGGTAATATCGCTGGAATACAGCAGCGCCAAGGCGCCTTCTCGCGCGCGCCTGCGCTCGCGTTTCTTCGATGCCATATGCGTGCTTTCTTGCTAGTTGTCGAATTGGATGCCGTCGATGTACACATCGACGGAGCCCACGGTGGCGCCCACCTGCGTGTTCACCGCGCCGGATATGGCCTGGCGCACCGCCGAGGCCACGTCGGGCAGCACATGCCCGTTCTTCACGTGAATGCGCACGGACACGTGCAGCTGGTTGTTTTCATCCATGTCGATCTCGACGCCCTGCGTGGAGGGCCTTCCGCCGATGAGCGACATGATGCCGCTGGTCGTGGGGTCACCAACGCTCGTTACGCCTGCAACGTCGCGTGCGGCAAGCGACACGATGGTCTCGACCACGCCCGGCGCAATGGCCATGCCGTCTATATTCAAATCTGCCATTGATAGCTCCCATCCGGACCTTGCCATTCGCAGCGGTTCCTCGTGTGAACAGTTTTCATCTAAGAGACGCATTATAAATGGCGAAAGGGGGTGCGAGGTGCGCGTGTAGCCAATCAACACGAAAACGCTCGCGTGGCAGGGTTTTCACGGCTGGGCCAGCGGCGGGGACGCAGGCGAGTCGGGTCCGGCCGCCGCGGCGGTCTGCGCGTCTTCTTGTCCAAGCCCATTCGGGCATGCATGCGGAAGGGGCATGGCGGGGTCTCTTTTCGATGACCACAACACGATAGTTCGAGTAGGTTTACTCCCCGCCGTGCGAAACGCTACTTCAGCGATTTCGCTGTCTCAATAGTCATATTTGATGAATTTCTTTAACTTTTATCGGAAACGCGCTGTGCGCTGCTGGCCATGGCAAGGCCGGCGGTCCGATGCAGGCGAATCCGATGCGAGCGATTGCGAACAGGGATTCATGCGCCCCTTCCCTGGCAATCCGGGCGGTCGAGCGCGAGGGGCGCGCGAACTGAAACCGAGCAAAGCGGTCCGCGCTTCGGTTCGCGGCCGTTCGTTCCCCCGGGGGCGAGAGCCTGATATACTTTGCCGCATGATTGACGAAATTCAAGTACATAACCTGGCACTTATACGGCAGGCAACGCTGGAGCCGTGCGACGGGCTGACCGCCATTACCGGCGAGACCGGCGCGGGCAAGACGGCGCTGCTTTCGGCATTGAAGCTGTTGATGGGCGCGCGGGGCAGCGCCGACATGGTGCGCGACGGCGAGTCGCAGCTGGTCGTGTCGGGGCGGTTCTTCGGCCGCGTGGGGGCAAACGGCGCGAACGATGCCGGTGGTGCGGACCGCGAGGACCACGCAGGAGGCGCGGGAGGCGCGGACGATGCCGGCCACGCGAGCCATGCGGGCCATGCGGGCGGCGCGGACGATGCTGACGAGCTGGTGGTAATGCGGCGTGTCGGGGCCGATGGAAGGTCACGCGCGAACCTGAACGGGGCGATGGCGAGCATGGGCGAGCTGGCGCGTGCGGTGGCGCCTTCCATAGACTTGTGCGGCCAGTTCGAGCATCAGCAGCTGATGCGGCCTGCCACGCATGTGACCATGCTGGATGCATGGGCCGCATCCGAAGAGCCCGGGCTTGCCGAAGCCTTGGACGCATACCGCGCATCGCTGGCCGCGGCGCGCGAAGCTGCAGCGGAGCTTCAGCGCGTGCACGATGCGGGCGAGTTGTCGTCGGCGAAGCTGGACGACGCGCGGTTCACCCTGCGGCGCATCGACGAAGTGGCGCCGCGCGAAGGCGAATACGAGCAGCTTTCGCACGACTTGGAAATCGCCGAGCACGCCGAGGCGCTTGCCCAGGCAGCGGGCGCTGCGCGCGAGGCGCTATCGGGCGAAAGCGGTGCAATCGACGCCCTGAACGCCGCAGCCGGCGCACTGGAAACAGGCGGGCGCTTCGATGCGCAGCTTTCCGATTTGGCGCAATCGTTGCGCGAGGCGGGATACATCCTGGAAGACGTGTCGGCAAGCGTGCGCGATTACCGCGACGGCATCGACTTCGACCCCGCGGAGCTGGCCGCGCAGCACGAGCGTCATGCGCAGCTGCAGGGGCTGATGCGTGCGTTCGGCCCCCGGATGGAAGACGTGATGGCCGCCCGCGAGGCAGCCGCCGAAACCGTTTCGCTCGTGGACGATTCCGCCCTGCGCATGAAGCGGGCGCAAGCTGCGCTTGAACAGGCAGAATCGGAGCTTGCGCGCGCAGCCGATGCGCTGGATGCGGCCCGGGCCTGCGCCGCGCCGCGCTTTGCAGCTGCCGTTACGGAGGTAATGGGGCGCCTGGAAATGCGCGGGGTCGAGCTGGTGTGCGCGCAGGAGCGCCTGGACCGCGCCGCCTGGACCAATGCAGGGCCTTCGCACGTGGAATTCATGTACCGCCCGGATGCGGGCATGCAGGCGCGCCCCCTTGCGCGCATTGCGTCGGGCGGCGAGGTGAGCCGCGTGATGCTGGCGACGAAGGTCGTGCTCGGCGCCCACGACGATGTGGACACGCTCGTGTTCGACGAAGTGGACGCCGGCGTTGGCGGCGCCGTTGCCGTGGCGTTGGCCGATGTGCTGGCGGACTTGGCGCGCACGCATCAGGTGATAGTCGTGACGCATCTGGCCCAGGTGGCCGTCCGCGCGGATTCGCACTACGTGGTGTGCCGCGAATCGGGTTCCGAAGGCGCGGAAACCGCGCTCGCACCCGTCTCCGGCGATGCCCGCGAAGCCGAAATCGCGCGCATGCTTTCCGGGTCGGCCACGGAGGCATCGCTCGCGCATGCACGCGAGCTGCTGGCCAGCGCAAAGCAATAGCCGGACAAGAAACAAGGGCGCAGGGGGCGCTTCCCTGCGCGCGAAGCGCGGGGATACGCTGCGTGGGGAACCTTCCCCTGCGCGAGGGCGCGAGGGCGCGAGAGCAAAAGGAGCGAGGGCATGAGAGCAGTGGTGCAACGCGTAAGCGAGGCCAGCGTGCGCATTGGCGGCGAAGTGGCCGGGTCGTGCGGGCACGGCTTTCTCGTGCTGCTCGGCGTGGGCGAAGGCGACACCGAGGCCGAAGTCGAACAGCTCTGGAACAAGATATTCAAGCTGCGCATATTCCCCGACGGCGAAAAGCACACGGGCAAGGCCTTGGGCGACGTGGATGGCGAAGTGCTGGTGGTGTCGCAGTTCACGTTGTTCGCCGATTGCCGCAAGGGCAACCGCCCATCGTTCGCGGCGGCCGGCGCGCCCGACGAATCCGAGCACCTGTACCAACTGTTCGTGGAGCGGGCTCGGCGCGACGTGCGCCACGTGGCCACGGGCGAGTTCGGCGCCGACATGGCCGTGTCGCTCGTGAACGACGGCCCCTTCACCATCTGCCTGGACACCGACGACCTGAAGCGCCCCCGTCGGTAGCAAAAGCACGCTTGGGGACGTGCCCCTTCCATTCATTTATGAAAACGCCAGGCACAATGCTCGTCTCGTCTGAATGAATGGAGGGGGTA
The DNA here is from genome assembly GCA_003452695.1 of Eggerthellaceae bacterium. GTDB lineage: Bacteria > Actinomycetota > Coriobacteriia > Coriobacteriales > Eggerthellaceae > UBA9715. The sequence continues at coordinate 1,849 of DMNP01000330.1, read as the reverse complement.
CGCCCCAAGTGTGCTTTTTCGGCCAGTTGCCTCTGGGCCACATAATCGTCGAAGGGCGAACGGCCTGCGCGCGCCATGCCGCCGCCGCGTCACAGCCGCAGGCGCTCGATGGTGCACGCGTGCTCGCAGGTGGACTCGTCGTAGGTGACGCCCACGAGCACGCACTCGCCGGACAGGCCGGCGAGCGCCGCGGGGTAGTTCCGCTCGCGGATCTGGGCAAGCGCCGCGCTTGCGGGCCTGTTCCACTTCAGCTCCACCACCATGGGCGGAAGCGGGCTGCCCGGCTTGGGCACGAAGGCCAGGTCGGCGTAGCCCCGGCCGCCCGGCAGCTCGTCGATGCGCAGGTAGTCGTCGATGGCCGCCAGGTAGGCGAACTTCACGGCGGCGCGCAGGGCCTGCTCGTCGTTGTAGTATCGCGGCCCCGCCGCCCAGGAATGCGCCCTTTCCAGGGCATCGGCGACGTATTCCTCGTCGCCGTCGCAGGTGGCGCGGACGAGCTCGCGCGACTCGGTCGCCAGACGCGCGAGCCCGGGGCGCGCGCCGCCGCGAAGCGCGTTCACGAACTCGCGGCGGATCTCCTCGTTGGGGATGAACACGGTCCGCTCCACTTGGTCGTAGCCCAGGTACCCCAGGTGAACGAGCAGGGCGTACATGTCGCCCTTGTCGCGGAAGTCAACCATGGTGTTGGCGAACCCCTCGACGTCGGCGGGGACCTTCGCCCCGTCCATCATCATCAGCAGGTCGCTGGCAACCCCCTCGAAGTCCATGTCGATGTAGACCTGCAGCGCCTCGTAGGTCTCGGTGTCGGTCCAGTAGCTGGAGTACCTGCGGCTGGATATGGCGCCGGAGACCGAGCGAGGGTTGTACACGTGGATGCGCTCGTCCCCGAGCAGGTAGCCGTCGTACCACTGGCCCATCTCGGCGTAGTCCATGCCGAACTCACCGCACAGCCGCTCGACCTCCGGCGCGTTGAAGCCGAACAGGTGCGGGATGTCCCTGGGGTTGGTCATGGAGTACTCCGTGAACAGGTTCAGCGCGCTGTGCTTGCCGTACTTGCGGATGGGCAGGATGCCCGTCATGTAGCACCCGTCCACGTAGGAGGCGCCCTTCAGCAGGGCGCGCAGCCAGTCCAGGTAGGCGTCCTGGGCCGCGCGGTCGTCGGCGGCCTCGCGCATGGGGCAGTCCCACTCGTCGATGACGAGCACGAAGCCCGAGCCCTTGGCGGCCTCGGC
>DMNP01000330.1:0-459 GCA_003452695.1 Eggerthellaceae bacterium | reverse complement strand
GCGCTCCACGGCGGCGGGCAGGCCCGCCATGCCGCCCTCGGCGTAGGGCAGCATGCGCGTCATGTCCAGCTTTATGGTGTCGTGGGCGTTCAGGTGCTCCCCGAAGGAGGGGTCGCGGCCCACGTCGAGCCCCTCGAACTGCGCGCGGGAGTCGGCGCCGCGCGTGTAGTAGGCCACGAGCATGTCGGCGTCCACCGACTTGCCGAAGCGGCGCGGGCGCGACACGCACACGAACTGCCGCGGCGAGCACAGCCGCTCGTTCATGAACGAGGCCAGCCCCGTCTTGTCCACGTAGAACTGCCCGTTCAACACCATCTGGAACATCCTGTTGCTGGGGTTGAGGTACAGGCCCATCCGACCACCGCCTTCGCCGCGCGTCCGCTTTCGCCCCGATTATAGCGCACGCGGCGGGGGCGCCGCGCGCATTCCCGGCGCCGGAGCTCGCCGGCATCGTCGGGC
>DMNP01000334.1 GCA_003452695.1 Eggerthellaceae bacterium | reverse complement strand
AGCACGCTGTTGCAGCCCACTTCCACATGGTCGCCCAGCATAGCGCCAAATTTCTTTATCCCGGTCTCGATAGCCTCGTCGTTGGCGAAATCCTTCACGGTAACCAGCGTCTTGTCGCTCTTCAAATTCGACGTTATGGCCCCGGCACCCATATGCGAACAATAGCCCAAGATGGAATCGCCCACATAGTTGTAATGCGGCACCTGCACCTTGTCAAACAGGATGACGTTCTTCAGCTCGGTGGAATTGCCCACCACGGCTCCCTTGCCCACGATGGCGGGACAACGCAGGAACGCGCACTGGCGCACCTCGGCGCCTTTGTCGATAATCAGCGGCGACCCGATATAGGCACTTTCGAAAATGGTGGCATCTTTCGCAATCCACACGCCTTCTTGCGGATGGTCGAATTCGTTTTCGGGCAACGTCGGGCCGAGTTCCAGGATGAACTCCTTTATGTGCGCCAGCGCCTCCCACGGGTATTCGAAGCGCTGCAGCAACGGCGCGGCTATCGTGTTGGAAAGGTCGTACAAATCGGCGATGGTCGTTTTCATGGAGCCTCCTCGCAATCGTTCGGGAAAATGGAGCGCCGCACGCCACAGGCGCGCGGCGCGTGTCGGTTTATTCCGTTGCCTTACAGCGAAAGCTTGCTGGCAGCCCCTTCATCGCAGAAGACGACGGCATCCGGATGCAGCTGCAGCACGCTTGCAGGGCACGCAGACGTTACCGGCCCCTCCACCGTTGCCCTCACGGCATCGGCCTTCGATTCGCCCAGGGCGATCAGCAGCAACTTGCGCGCGTTCATCACCGTCTTTATGCCCATAGTGGCGGCATGCGTCGGCACATCATCCAAGCTATCGAAGAAACGTGCGTTCACCTCGCGGGTGTTCTGAGTCAGCTCCACGACGTGCGTCAGGCTTTCCAACGGGGTGCCCGGCTCGTTGAAGCCGATGTGCCCGTTGCAGCCGATGCCGAGCAGCTGCATGTCGACGCCACCCGCTTCGGCAATTGCCTGATCATAGCCTGCCAATGCATCCTCTGACGTGTCGATGCCGCTGGGAATGTGCACGCGCGCGGGATCCAAATCGATGTGGTTGAACAAGTTGGTGTCCATGAAATAGCGGTAGCTCTGGTCGTGCGTGGGTTCCAATCCCACGTATTCGTCCAGATTGAACGTGGTCACGTCCTTGAAGCTTATCTCGCCTGCCTCGTAATTCCTTATAAGCTCGGCATACAGGTCGAGCGGGGTCGAACCGGTGGCGAAACCGAGCACCGCATTGGGCTTGGCGCCTAGGATTTCCTTGTAGATGGCAGCCGCCTGCTTCGCGATGCCTTCCGGTGTGTCGATGATAATCTGCATGTTGCTCCTATCTCTGCTCGTGGCCGTACGGGCCGATATGCCCCGAGGCGCCAACCGCCCGCATGCTTCCCAATTTGCGCCAGCTCAGGCGCTCCTGACTTTGCCTAGTCTATGCCCAGCTCCGCAGCCACCACATCGGCAATGGCCTTGCAATGGCGCTTGGCATCTTCGTCGCTTGCCGCCTCCACCATCACGCGAACGACCGGTTCGGTTCCGCTTGGGCGCAACAGCACACGGCCGCTCTTGCCCATGGCCTCGCGCGCTGCCTGCTCAGCGGCCTTCACGGCTTCGCTTTCGAATACGGCCTCCTTGTCGGAGACGCGCACGTTAATAAGCTCTTGAGGATAGCGCCTGAACACCTTCGCCGCATCGTCTGCGGTCTTGCCACTGCGACGTACCGCGGCCAAGAACTGCACGGCGGTCATCAGGCCGTCTCCGGTGGAATTATAGTCCAAAAGGATAAGGTGCCCGCTCTGCTCGCCGCCTATGGCATAGCCCTTGTCGCGCATCTCTTCCAGCACATACCGGTCGCCCACCTTGGTCTGCACTACCTGAATGCCCTGTTCCTCCATGCAGCGCACAAAACCCAAGTTGCACATGACCGTGGAAACCGCCGTGTCGTGCGGCAGGCAACCACGCTCCTTCATGTCCATGGCCAGCACGGCTTCCATCATGTCGCCGTCTATCTCGTTGCCCTGGCTGTCCACGAGCATCACGCGATCCGCATCGCCATCGTGGGCTATGCCCGCGTCGGCGCCGATCTCCGACACGAATCGCTTCAGCGGGTCTAGGTTGGTCGAACCGCACTGAACGTTGATGTCCAGGCCGGTGAAGTCGTCGTTGATGGCCTGCACGTCTGCGCCAAGGGCCTTCAGGGCGCGCAAGCTGGAAACGCAGCTGGCGCCATGGCCGCAGTCGAGGGCAATCTTCATGCCCGACAAGTCGATGCCCTGGCTGCGCACGGATTCCACAGCGTGGTTCACGTAGCGGTCCACCGCATCGGGCACGTCCTGGATAGTTCCGACCGCATCGCCCGCTGGACGCTGCTCGTCCAGCGTACCGGACTCTATTGCCTCTTGAATCCGGTCTTCCACTTCATCGGGCAACTTGAAGCCCTGCCCATCGAACAGCTTTATGCCGTTGTACTCGGGAGGGTTGTGGCTTGCGCTGATGACGACGCCGCCGTCGCATCCGAGCTGCTTCACCAGAAGCGCTATTGCAGGCGTTGGAATTACGCCTGCAACCAAGGCGGTGCCGCGCATGCTCATGATGCCGCTGCACACGGCGGCCTCAAGCATATCCCCGGAAAGGCGCGTGTCCCTTCCCACAAGGATGCGGGGCCCCTGAAAACGCACGGCCGCTTGGCCGAGCCGAAACGAAAGGGGGCACGTCAAATCGATATTGGCGACGCCGCGAACGCCGTCGGTTCCAAACATACGAGCCATTGGATGCCTTTCTCGCTAACACGGCGATGAACGTGAAGCCCATCCTGCATAACGTTCAAATTATAGTATTTCCATCTAAATAGCTCGTGTTAAATATTGATTACACACGGGGGCCGAATGCGCGATGCATCCGGCCCCCGTTATACGGCTCCTAGCCGAGCCGCCAAGCGACAAAAAACGCACTTGCAGCTACAGTTTAACGACGTTGCTCGCCTGCAGCTTGCCGTTGTCGCCCTGCGTCACCTCGAATTCGACGGCAACGCCCTCGTCGAGAGTCTTATAGCCGTCCATCTGGATTTCACTCCAGTGCACGAACAGATCCTCGCCGCCCTCTTGGGATATGAAACCATAGCCCTTCTCCGGGTTGAACCATTTCACTGTACCTTGCGCCATATGCAATCCCTCTTCCTTTCCCCGCAAGCTTTTCGTGCGGGGGCTATGCTGGCGCCGCGGCGTACGGCGCACGCTCTCTCTTTAAGAGCATGCTCCCGACTATACGACATAACCATGAGAAAATGTTCTACAATTTGTGAATAATGTCAATTTTATCTTGCCGCAAAGATGTGGTTGCCAAGCACATCGATAACCAGCTATCGATTATTTAGAACTCTTCTTCATCGATGAACGCCCCGAAACCATGCACGGCATCATCATCTTCATCGAGCACCGAACCGCCCTGCATCCAATAGGGAATTTCCTCTTCCACTGGCGGGACCACCACGGCACCGCCGAGCAACTGCCCCTGAATCGTTTCGAGCTGCCCGATTTGTTCTTCGTACGCAACGGAGCTCTCGAAGAACCCTCCTTCTGCGGCCGCTTCTTCCAGGCCTTCGGTAATCGCTTCGAAATCGGAAGGGTCTTCGGGCAGGTCGAAGCCGTATTCGTCGGCGATGGCGCGCGCCTGCGCGGCTCGAACGGCAGCCAATCCGCCCTGATGCGCCTCGGCCAGATACACCGATTGCAGCAGCATGCTGCGCGCGACGAACTGCGTGACGTTCGGATCGACGTCGGTAACCTTCATAACCTGGGCAATCGATTCCGGCGACAGCGAAAGCAAGGCTGCGCCGTCCATGTCGGTGGCCTCGCCGATGGCAATGTCGAGCATGTCCACCGCCGATTGCGGATCGGGATGCTCTTTGTTCTCGGCACGTTCCGCCGCACGGTTCATCGCCTGAAAGAACTGCAGCAGCAGCCGCACGAGGTAATCCTGCTCCAGCACCTTATATCCCTTCCGGGGCGACCATGCCGATGTGCTCGTAGGTGCGCGCCGTGGCCTGCCGGCCCTTCGGCGTGCGGATCATCAGCCCCTGCTGCATCAGATACGGCTCGTACACGTCCTCGATGGTGTCGGGCTCTTCGGAAAGAGCGCTTGCCAGCGTGGTCAACCCCACGGGACGGCCCGCGAACTGCACTGCAAGAATTTCCAAGATGCGGTTGTCCATGGCGTCCAACCCGAGCGAATCCACCTCGAAGAAGCACAGGGCCTGCGCGGCCACGTCTTCGGTGATAACGCCGTCGCCACGCACTTGCGCCCAGTCGCGCACGCGCTTCAGCAAGCGGTTGGCCAGGCGCGGAGTTCCGCGGCTGCGGCGGGCTATCTCCAGTGCACCGTCCTCCTGTATGTCCACATCCAAGATGGAGGCCGAGCGCAGAACGATTGCGCCCAGCTCTTCGGGCGTGTAGTACTGCAATCGAAACGCAATACCGAAGCGGTCGCGCAAGGGGCCCGTTAGCAGCCCGGTGCGCGTCGTGGCGCCTATAAGCGTGAACCGGGGCAAGTCCAGGCGAATCGACCGCGCCGCGGGGCCCTTGCCCACCACGATATCCAGCGCGAAGTCCTCCAACGCTGGGTACAGCACTTCTTCGACCATGCGGTTCATGCGGTGTATCTCATCGATGAACAGGACATCGCCCTCTTCCAAGTTGGTGAGTATCGCCGCCAGATCGCCCGTGCGCTCGATGGCCGGGCCGCTCGTGGTCTTTATGTTCGCGCCCAGCTCGTTTGCCACGACGGTCGCCAGCGTGGTCTTGCCGAGGCCCGGGGGACCGCTGAACAAGATGTGGTCCGCCGTGTCGCCGCGCGCTTGCGCCGCCTCTATCATAATGGCCAGCGATTCCTTCACCTTTTCCTGGCCCAGGTAGTCCTTCAGGTATTTCGGGCGCAGGCTGCGGTCGATTGCCAGGTCCTCTTCCTGCAAGTCCGCCGACATCGCGCGCGCCCGTGGCTCGGCAGTTGCGCTGCCCGGCTCTGCAAGGGACCCATGCGCCTGTGCGCCGGCATCGAACACCAGGCCTTCGATTTCGATTCCTGCCATAGTTACGTATCCGTATCCGCAGCGACGGCTGCCTAGCTACCGAGTTTCTTCAGCGCATATTGTAGCAGCGCGCTCTCCCCCGCGCCGTCGGGCGCGCCCTTCAGGGCAAGGTCTATCTCTCCGGTCGTGAAGCCCATGGAAAGCAGGGCCTCCTTCGCGCCGTCCACCGCCTGGCTGGACGCCTGCTGCTCCTGCGCGAACAGCCCGCCAATGCCCGCGTCCAGCGACCCCTTCAGCTCGAGGATGATACGCGACGCCGTCTTCTTGCCTATGCCGGGGATACGCTGCACGGCGGCAACGTCCTGAGCCGCTATAAGGTCGGCAAGCTGCGCCGGCGCATAGGACGACAACGCCGCAAGCGCCACCTTCGGCCCGACGCCGCTGACAGTTATCAGCTTTTCGAACAAAGCCTTTTCCTCGGCGTTCAGGAAACCGAACAGCGACATGCCATCGTCGCGCACCTGAAGGTGGGTGTGCACGACCACGTGCTCGCCGGTCGCAGGCAGCTTCGACAAGCTGGCCTGGGACATGCCCACCTCGAATCCCACGCCGCCAACGTTCACGAACGCGCTCGCAACCGTCTTGCCCGCCACCGTTCCGTCCAAGAAGGCAATCATGCACTTGCCGCCTTTCGTTTGCCCAGCTTTCCCTCGAAGCCCTGATGAGTCGTATAGCAGATGGCTGCAGCAAGCGCATCTGCCGCATGGTCCGGCCGCGGTTCCGCATCCAGCGACAACAGCTGCTTCACCATGTACTGCACTTGCGCCTTTTCGGCGCCGCCTGCGCCAACGACCGCCAGCTTTATCTGCTTGGGAGAGAACTCCCCCACCTCCAACCCCGCATTCGCGCATGCCACGAGCGCGGCTCCGCGCGCCTGGCCCGTCGCA
>DMNP01000144.1 GCA_003452695.1 Eggerthellaceae bacterium | reverse complement strand
GCGTGTGGTGCTGGATCCTGTTCGCGATCCTGGCCGTGGCCTTCATCATCGTCCTGATGGGCGTCAAGGTTACTAAGGAAGAAGTTGCCGACCTCGCTCGCAAGGGCGGCGCGTTCGATTTTGCCGGAGCTATCGTTATCACGATTTTCCTCGGCTGCCTCATCCTCGCGCTATCCATGGGCGGGAGCTACGTGCGCTTCGGCACGCCGTTGAATACCGGCCTGCTCGTCGTTGCGCTCATTTCGCTCGTTGTGCTCGCGTTCATCATTCGCAAGAAGCAAAACGACGCCATCATACCCGTCGATGCCTTGAAGGATCGCAACACGGTCGTACTCGCCAGCGCGAACTTCCTGCATAACTTCGGCGCCATGGCCCTGTCGTTCTTCATCGCCGGTTTCATCATGCGTCAACTGACTGAGGACCCGATCTGCCTGACTATAGGCCCTGCTTTGGCCGGTGGCCTCGCAAGCGTTCTCATGGCGGTGCTTGGCCTGTTCCTGAGCCCGGTTTTCGGTAAGATGATCGCCAAGTCCGGTACTGCGAAGAACGTCATGACGCTCGGCAATGTGTTCCGCGTTGTCGTCATGGCGGCTTTCGTCTTCGTGCTCGTGCCAGGCGTGCCGGTATGGGCCATCTACGTGCTCATGTTCCTGGCTGGTGTCTTCGACTCGCAGCAGAAGGCTACCCAATCCGCTGCGCCGCAGATCATGTTGAGTGCCGAGCTGCGCACGATCGGCAACTCGACGATCCAGCTCGGCCAGAGCTTGGGCGCAGGCATCGGCATGGCCATCTTCACCCTGCTCGTAGGCATGAACCCTGCTGGTGGCATGCGCATGTGCATGATCGTCGCGCTGGTGGCCTGGATCGTCCTGTTCTTCATCACGTTCCTGCTGAAGAAGCCCGAAGCCGATCAGGTCGAGGACTAGTTCCGATGTGGCGGTCGATCCGCCATCTGCAAGCCAACCCCAAGCGGTCGCGTTTGCTCCTTTAGCGACCGCTGTGAACGAACGGGCTTGCCGGCTTCCCCTCCTGCTGGCAGGCCCGTTTCCCCAAACGAAATACGACGATAAGAGGAAGGATCATCATGACCGAGATCGTCTCCAAGGATTTCGAGAGCTATTTCAAGGGAAAGGACTGGGTCCATCAGCTCGGCTTCTGCGCACCCGATTGGCGCCAGTTCATGATTGAGCACAACAAGTTGTTCGGATCGGGCCCGTTCTTCTACACGACCAACACGTTCGGCAAGCTGCTCTACCACGGCGAGGAAGTAGACTGCACGGGCCTCGAGTTCCATGCAAGCTACGGCGCGTGGGGCAGCCACTCCATCGAGGTCGTCACGCAGAACGACTGGTCTATTCCGACCATGTTCACGGAGCTCAACAAGCAGGACGAGCCGGGGCTGAACCACGTGCACATTTTCGTGGACAGCTTGGCCGAAGCGCAAGAGGCGTGCGACTTCTACGGCATTCCCGTTATCACCGTCGGGTATCCCGACCTCGAGAACGCGCTCGAGAAGGCGCGTGCGACCGGAGCGGACGAGGAAATGGTCCGCGCAAACGCTGGTAAGCCGTCGTTCATGGTCGCCGACATGCGCAAGAAGGTCGGTTTCGCGGTGCAGTTCATCGAGCCGCGTGCCAAGCGTCTGCACGATGCCATCCTGGGTGCCAAGGACAAGTGGGACGGCAATCCCGACCACATGTTCATCCCGATGGGCGGCAAGTAGCTGCTACTAACTGGGGGCTGTGATCTCTATTGGGTGACACTGTGCGCAAGTGTCACCCAATTTGCGTTAAAGCACCTCTATTGGAAATTGAACCGTTGGAGTTGAGGCTGCACAATACCTGGTAGAGAAACTATTCGAGGGGGTTGTTCGACGTGGCTGGGCCCGTTGACATAATCGAGCAATTGAAACGTGACGGCAAGCTGAAGGCGCTTCCCATCAAGACGACCGACAAGCGCACCGGAGCGCTCGTCGCCTACGATGGGACCGAGCTTTGCGAGTTCTGGGCGAACGACAGCACATGGGTGCCGGAAGGCGAGTTAGGCGATGGTGCGGTGCGCTATCTGGGGAGCGCAACACATGCCGGGCACATCGAGCTCAAGGCGCTTTACGTGCTGTTCGGAGGCACTTGGTACAACATCCTGACGGGCAAGCCCGACAAGGTGGCTTGCCCGCTCGCGGCTCCGATGTTGGGTGCGGCGAGGTAGAAAAACCAACATGGAAGGGGCAGTCCCCTTTTAGGAATTTCTCAGTGAAAGGGCAGTTTCATGATCGAAATCGGCAGGCGCGTGGGAGTGTTGTACGAAGGTCGTCTGGAAGACGGAACGGTGTTCGATTGCTCGGATTGGCACAAGGGCAATCCGCTCGAGTTCACGATCGGGAACGGCATGGTCATTCCGGGGCTCGAGAAAGCCGTTGCGGATATGTCGGCCTACGAGAAGCGCACGGTCACCATCCCGGCGCGCGAGGCGTACGGCGAGCGCGACGAGCGCCTGATCGAGCATGTGCCTACGGCTGATTTCCCCGATGCCGACAAACTGCCGGTCGGGCAATACATCATGCTCGACTTGCCGGGCGAGCGCAGGCGGCTGAAGGTCGTCTCGGTCGACGACCGCGAAATCGTCTTCGATGGCAACCACGAGCTCGCGGGCCGCGACCTGACGTTCGACTTGGAGGTCGTGTCGATTCTGGGCGAGACCGGTACGCTCGTGGAAAACGAGCAGCATGCCGAAGGCTGCACGTGCGGCTGCCACCGCTTCAAGGAGCAATCGCGCGCGTAAGTGTTACAAAACCCCGTAGGCTTTGTAACAATTCGCCGTTGCGCGTCAGAAGTAGCCGACTGGCCCGTTACAAAACGGAACAGGGTCGGCTAATCTTAAACGTGTGGCAACGACCTCCGTCCCCGTTGTCACATGGCGAATGTCGGCAAGCGATGAGGAAAGGGGAGAGACGCCATGTGCTATGCGGCATCATGCAATCCGCTGTGCGGCGATTGCCGCCCGAAGCGCATCGTACAGGCGCACTGCCCCGAATGCGGGCTTCTCGCCGAGATGTCGCGTGACGAGTACCTCATCTACTTCGAGCTTCCGCACCGCAAGAGCGTCATGGAGAAGAAGATCATCGAGCGTGGTGGCGTAGCGACGCCGAAGTGTGTCGGTTGTGGTGCTGACCTGACCGAAGCGTTCCGCGAGGCCGTGCAGCCCGCTGAATGCAAGTCGAACCGTATCATCTGCGGCTTCCCCTGCGGGCGCAAGAACGATTCCTATCGCGAAGGCTCGCGCGGCTGCCCCACCATGGTCCCGCTTGACAAGCTTTAAACAAGGGACCTTCTTAATGGTCAGCGTCCATTAAGAAGGCCCCTTGGCCGGAATCGTTTACCGGTGTAGTGCAAGTGACGGGCTCACATTGCGCAACAGGTCGGGGTTCTCGAACAAGGAGGGGCAGATGAGGTCTTCCCGTTCGAGTTTGTGTCCGGCGTCGTTGGCGAGATTATCGAAGAACCGCTCGATGAACGACATGTTGGGCAGGATCCCCGCGGCGGCATTGCGGTAGTTTGCGCGAACGAGCGCATCGCGGAAGTATCGTGCATGCTGCTCGAACGGTTCGTTGCCGACATTGAATCCCAGTTGTTGGAGGTAGAGGGCCGCTAGCACGGCAATCGTGCGCGTGTTGCCCTCCTGGAACGGATGCACCTGCCAGACAAGCGAGATGAACCTTGCGAAGCGAGAAAGGTCGCCGCCGGTCAAAGTCAGGTCGTAGCCGTTCGCCAAGCGCTCCTCGTCGAATAGGTAGCGCAGCGATTGCTCGACGAGCGTCGGGTCTGCGTACAAAACGCTGTCCCCGTTCAGTATCTCCTCTTGCTTCACGAGGGGCTCGAGCTTGTACTCGCCGGGCCGATAGATGTCGTTCGGCAAATCGCGGAACAGCTGTTTGTGGACGATGCGCGGCATGTCAGGTACGAGCGTGAACGAACCGCGCGCGAGAACCTCGGCAATGCGTTGACTTACGAGGTCGGCCTCGAGCGATGAGTGGGCGTTCTCACCATAGGAGGGGCTTCCAGGCGTGTGGTATGCGCGGATAAGCTCCCCGGCTTCGTCGAGCGAACACTCCCCGCGCACGTATTTTTCGGCGGTTTGCTTCAGGTAAGCGGAAACTTTGAGTCCATCCACGGCTTGCAGTCCGATAGCACAGGCCCAGTAATGCCTACGAGCAGCTTCGTCTGTTACCTCATCGGTTGGGCGGTAGGGCAGGCTGTCAAAGCTGTCGGCTGGCATGGCACTCCTTGTTTGGTCGGGCTATCGCATGCGTTCGTCACAATTATACGCAAGGAGCGCAGGGAACCGTGGGCGCACGACAACGGTAGAAGATTGGTTTTCTACAACGATGCGCGACGTCGGACGGCGACTCGAGCCGACCGAATCGCGTCCTTTACTGACCTTTTGCTGACGATGCCTAACGCAATACGGCACATCATGGCATGCCGGAAGCACATGTTGCTCTCGGCATGCTCGCCTCATGACAGCTGGCAGCAACGCTGCTATTTCGCGATCTTGAACGTTACGCTCTTCGAGCCGATGAAGAAGCGCTGCTTGTTCTTCTCGACGATGAAGTCGTCGTCCATCGATTTCGGAGGCTCGAAGGCCCATACCTTGCTGCAGCCCCTTATGATGGCCGTGGCGGTGCCGGCCTCCACGTTGTTCTTGTACGTCACGGTGTAATCCCTGCCCTGCTTCAGAGTCGTGCCCTTGTATTTCACCGTGAGCTTGGGGGTTATGGCCTTGCCAGTGTATTTCTGGGTCTTCAACGTGGCGATGGCAACCTCCGACATCTTGCCCTGGACGTCGAACAGAATGTAGTCGGTGCCATAGTATGGCGTCTTGCCCTTGACCACCAAGACGTAGCTGCCGGCGACAGTCGGTGGTGCGCTCAGCTTCTTGCCCGTCTTGGCTTTCTCTATTGGCGAACCGTTCTTAACGATGTTCCGCTTTGCCTTGTAATAGGACACCGTGTAGCTCTTCTTGGCGATTGCAGTCTTTCCTGCAATGAGCTTGAGCGAGTTCAGGGTGTCCTTTGCGCTGACCGCGGGGATGACGTAGTAGTTGCTGTTCATTCCGTTCATGGCGTAACGCCATGCGGCCTTGGCTTTGATGAGGCGCATCTCCGTGTAGTGGCCGATGCCGTATTGGTCGGATACGCAAATCATCGCCTTGTCGCACGTTCCCGTATATCCGCTTCCCGATTTTGCCTTGACTATGATCCTGTATTCGCAACTCGTCTTGTCGTCCGGATTCCCCGATGGGGTGAGCTGCGACGCCTTCACCTTCTTCGTCACTTCCTTTTCCCGGTCCGCATCCCAGTAGGAGCGCTTGAAAGAAACTGTGTACTTGCTTTTGGGAACCTTCGTTTTGCCAAGGTACACGTCGAAGGCGGGCGCGGCAGCCTTGCTCTTCCCCTCCACGAAGTACAGCTGCCACCATTCGCTCGCTTTGCCCTGGTGTTGCTTATCGGTGAACCTGATGGTGCACTCGCCCAGGTCCTTCTCCGCCTGGATGGTTAACCGTGCGCCCGAGGCTTGCAAGCTGCCCCCATCCGGCATGGCGGCAAATGCCGCAGCTGGGCACAGCCCCGCCGCAAGTACCAACGCCAGCAAAAAACGCAATCATCGCCCTCATAGAGACCTCCTTTACACATCGGTTTCCGCTACGCTATCGAGCATAGCGGAAACCGAGTCGGGGCAGGTGGTCTGGCAGGCAGCATTGGGAAGCGTAATCCGCCATGAATCGCGATGTCATATCTCCTGCATGCTGGGGATGCGGAAGCGAAGGAGCGGGTTCTTGCAGCATGCGGTGGGTCAGGACCTTGCAGATGCGGCTGCCTCGAAGACGCGGTCGGCGTTGGCGAAGATGAGGGCCAGCTCCCCGACAGAGATGTCGTAGGGCTGATTGGCGCCGGTGAGTATCCCGGTTTCCTCTGCGAACATCAGGGCCACGCGGGCGCCGGGGTACTCGCCGTTATCGTCGGGCAGCTTTGTCCACTGGTCCTCGGCGACGAGCGTGGGGTCGTGCACCTTCACGGCAGCGTAGACCGCGGTCTCCCTGCGCACGGTCTGGCCGTCGTCCCATCCCCAGGGCATGAAGAACTCATCGCTCTCGCCGGGCAGGCCCTCCTTCTGCGCGCCGTACGCGTAATCGCGGTCGAGCCCGTAGCATTCGATGAGCGTCTGCCTCAGCAGCCCTATCGTCGCCGTATCGTTGGCATTGTCGAACAGGTGCGTGTCGTATTTGTCCTGCATGAAGCCCACTGCGTCAGCAACGCGGTCCTCGTCGTTGAGCACGGCAGGAATCGCATCGCTATTGAAGGGCGACCATGTGACGGCCTTGTAGATTTGGAGTCCCGCGAATGCCGAAAGCGCAACGGCCAGCACCGCGACCACCGCCAGTCCGGCTATCCGCAGCCCCCGACTCTTCGGGTTCGCCGAAAGCAGCGCCCTTTTCACTTGGCCGACGTCTGCGTAGCGGTCTTTCGGATCGAAGGCCGTGCACTTGGCGATGACCTTCTCGAGTGGACGGTACACGCGGACGTTTTTGTTCTCGCGAGGGCTCCCGGTGAGCAGGCGGCGCAGCAGCACGCCAAGCGAGTAGATGTCGGCGCGCGCGTCGGTCTGCGCAAATCCATACTGCTCGGGCGCTGCGTAGGCCCGCGTGCCGAAAAACACCGTGTCGGCCTCGCCGCCTTCGCGGTACGTGCGCGCGATGTCGAAGTCGATGAGCGCGACCGACCCGTCCGGCCGCACGATGACGTTCTCGGGCTTTATGTCGCGATGGATGATCGGCTCGGGGCGGCGGTGAAGGTAGGCCAGGACGTCGCAGAGCTCGGCAACGATGCGCGCGATTTCCTGCTCGCCAAGATCGTTCTTACGCGCATAGCGTTCGAGTGACGATCCCTCGATGTAGGTGCGTACGATGACGGCGCTGTCCTCGTCCTCGAAGCTCGCTACGTGACGCGGCAGCGCTGGGTGGTCGAGCGCCTCCAGGATGTCGTCGGACGGATCGATGCTCCATACCGCCTTGTCGTAGCGCTTGGCAACGTACTGTTCGCCATCTGCGTCCTGGGCGAGGAACGTGTCGCAGCCCCGCCCCTCGCCCAGACACTCCATCACGGCATAGGTGCCGGAGAACCCGGCGGGCCAGTCGTCGGCGTAGGCGACGTTGATCGCGTCGAGCAGCTCGTCGGCTCCATGAAAGGCGGGCTCACTCATGCTTGGCACCTCCGAGCAACGGCAGGGCGTACTCGTAGAGCAGCTCCTGCGCGTCCATGAGGGAGCGCCCGTTGTGCAGGCAGTAGGCCACCACGGCGTCCCGCTTGACCTTGGGATGCAACGGGCTCATGCCGGCCACTTTCAGAAGCTGCTGCGCGCCGTCGCAGTTGAGCCCGAAGCCGAACGCGATCTGCAGCACCGTATCGCGGGAAGGGTTTCGCGTACCGTTGAACAGCCTATGCCCGTAGGAACGCTCGATTCCCGAGCGCGTGATGACGGCTTCGTGCTTCATGTCGCGATCGTTGGCGAGCCATGCGATGTAATCGGAAAAAGCCGGCAGCTCTATGCCAGAGTGCTCGTCTAGAAAAGACCCGATGGAAGGCGATTCGAAAAGCCTTCCCCAGAGTTCAATGGTCGATATGCTCGTACTTCCTGACAAAAGCCCTCCGTTTCGCAGCGATTCGATTATAGCTGCTTCGGAGCTTTACCGCGTATCGGGGCCGCCGGCGTTCGGCGAGAAAAAGTTGCTAGCCAGACCACCAACTATGAAGAGGCATGTGGTAAGGCCGATGCGGAATTGCGGACGAGATCGGCCCAAGGTGGTTAACAGCCGGCAGCCCGACTGTCTCCGTTGCGCAAGCATCCGCCCTTGGAGGGGCTAGAAAGGGCGGTGCCGCGATTATCGACGGTCGCCGCGGGATTTGCATGGCGGGAATGTGGCCCCCGACCAAGCTATGCCGGCAGGTACTTCCTCGATCGCCCGTTCCCCACGGGGACGACCCTGTGCTCGTCGCCCAGGTGCGCCCACTCGTGGTCGGGCTGCTTGCGGGCGGCCCGCTCGCGGACGCTATCCAGCAACTCTACCTTGAGGTCGCTGAGCGCCACGTGCTTGTAGACACGCTGCTCGGTGTAGAGCCCCTGCTTGCGGATGCATATCTCGGCGAGGCGCGATGCGCTGCGCACGACGACGTCGGAGCCCTCTATGCGCTCGTAGATGTCGCCCTTGAACCTGTGCATGTTCGGGCTGGGCGGTACCCAGAGCCTCAGCACGACCTTCCCTTCGATGTCGATCCGCTCGAACTCGAAGGCCACCGGGGAATCGAACAGCTTCGGGTTGTTCACGACGTTGACGACGTTGCGCTTGATTGCGAGCAGGTTATCCGCCTTGACCCCCGAGACGGCCCCGTCGTCCTCCACGCCGAGGAAAATGGACCCCCCGAAGGTGTTCGCGAACGAGCATACGGACTCGAAGGTGTCTCTTTCAGGCTGTTGCCCGCATCTCTTGAACTCGACGTCGGCGGTCTCGCCGATTGCAAGAATCTCGGATAAGGCCTCGGATTCCATGGTCGACCTCCTTTTCGCGCCAGCATAACACACATGGCGCGAATATGGCGCGATTGGCGCAAATATCGAACGCAAGCGCTGCCGCAAATGGCGCATTGACATAAAGGACGGCCGCTACCCCTCCGGCAAGCAGAAGTACAAGTCCCAGCGTTTCGAGGGCACCTATACCCAGGCCGAGAAGAAGGCCAAGGAGCTCGTCGACGACCGCACCAAGCTCCGGAGCCGTTGGACGTTCGCACAGTACGCCCGCCACGTCAACGACACGAAGCTCTCCACAGGCCAAATCACCAAGATGACCCACTACAACTACGAGGTCACCATCCGCATCGTGGAGAAGGTCATAGGCGGCATCGTCCTCTCCGAGCTCACCGGGGAGCACGTGGAGTCGGTCTACTTCTACATGGCGAGCACCAACACCAAGTACGGCAAGCCCTATTCTCCCGCCACCATAGGCGATGCGGTCATGTGCGATCAGTACCTGGGCATCGGTATTCCGGCCCCGCTGTATGCGGACAAGTACGACGAGCTGGGTTTGTCGCGCAACATGCTCAGCCGTACGCTCGAGGACGCCGGCACCATGTGGTCGCCGCTGTTCCCGTGGACCGCATGCGGCGCTTACCAGATGAGCGTTCTGGGTTTGAATCCCTTCGTGTATTTCCCGTTCGCGTTCTTGAACCTGCTCAGCCCCCTGTATGCGTTCGCAACCGCCGCGTTGGGCCGCAACATCTTCTGGGCTGACGGCTCGTGCACCAACATTCTGGGCAAGACGAGGAAGGGCAAGCCGGCGGCGTGCCCCGAGGAAGTTCGCGAAGTGGCGCTTGCCAACCTCGAGGCCAGGCGCGAGCAAGGCCTCGCCCCGCGTCCGCAGGACTAGCACGTTACAAAACCTCGTAGGCTTCGTAACTCGAGATAGGCGAAGGCGTGAAGAACGGCGCTGGTATGGTGCAATGCCGGTACCGGTACCGGCGCCCCGTCAATCTGGTATGCTGTTTCGTCGATTGTTCGCTCTGAAGCTGCCAGGTGGGTCATTCATGAAGATAAACCATGCCATTTTGCACGTGTTCGATTTCACGGCGTGCGAGAACACGTTCGCGCGCGAGGAGATCGACATCTCCGACAAGACGGCCAAAAACTACGTTTCGCGCCATGTGAACAAGGCGCTGGGAAATCTGGACAACAAGCGCGGCGCGTTCGCCGATGACAGCCGTTTTGCCGAGGAGTTGCGCGCGTACTTCGCGGGGCAGGTCGGTTTCGTCGAGTTGTCGGTCGAAATCGGCGAGTTCCTGGCGCGCGAGCTCGGGCATATGGAAAAGCCCGTGTCGACCGACGTGCTCGTGGTCGATTTCGAGGAGTCAGCCGATGCCGCAGCTGGTATGGCGGACGATCCCGAGGCGGCTTTCGACGGGCCCGTTCCGCGGTTCTTCGGCATCTTCCTGCTCGAGAGCAAGCAGGCCTACGTGCACGAGCTCGGCTTCGGCGAAGCGGGGGAGCGCAACGGCATCGCGCGCCATCACGCCGTGCTGCCGAGCCCCTCGCAGAAGATCCCGTCGTGCGCCATCGTCGACCTGCGCACGCTGTCGGTGATGTTCAGCGACAAGAAGCGCACGATCGCCGGCGAGGAGATTTGGCTGATTCCCGATGGCCTGCTGCAATGCTCGATGCAGGCGTCGACCAAGGAGACGTTCGCCGCTGTGACCGAAATCGTCGAGGCCGTGGCCGAAGAATACGGCCAGAACGCGACCGTGGCGCTTTCGCGCGCGAAAGCCTATGCGGTCGAGAACGCGGTCGAAGACGGATTTGACGATCTGGACCTGCACGAGATGGCCGAGGTGGCATTCGAGGGCGATTCCGCCATGAGCGATCGCTTCGAGAAGGCAGCCGAAGCGATCGACCTGCCCGAACGCGTGCCGCTCGAGCGCGAAGCCGTGCGCCGTGTGGCGAGGAACCACAAGATCCGCACCGACACGGGCATCGAGGTGACGTTTCCTGCCGAGTACAGCCGCAATCCCGAATACATCACGTTCACGAGCGAAGCCGACGGCACGATATCGATTCAGCTGAAGAACATCGGGTCGATCGAGAATCGCTAGATGCTACAAAGCCCCGTGGGTTTTGCAACATCGATCGAGAGCCACTGGCTGTTGCGAACCCCTTTCGGATGCTGCAAAACCTACAGGGTTTTGAAGCGTCGGCCTACTCGAGAGGGCCGTGGTAGGAATTGATGCCACCGATGTTCACAGCGTTCGCATAGCCCATGCTTTTCAGTTGCCTGCAGGCGCGCGAGCTGCGCATCCCGCTCAGACAATGGACGTACAGCGGATCGGATTTGCTGGGCGATATCTCGGCAATGCGGTCGAGCGAGGCAAGCGGCACGTTAATGGCGCCGGGCACATGCCCCTGTGCGAATTCGTTCGCTTCACGCACGTCGACGATCGTAATGTGGGGGGTGCGGACTCGAACAGGCACAGGTAACTCGCGGCCGTCCCGCGCATCGAAGACATGCGCCAGCAGACTTCATTGACAAGACAAGCGACACTGCCTGACACAGAGCATCGAAATATGGGCGGCCCCATGGCCGTAACCAAGTATCTGAGAGTGAACCCGTTTGAGCGTCCATAAATTCGAGGGCTAAGCCCCGCGAAGGATATGCGCTTTTGTCCAGCCTCGGGCAGATTAGATGAGGCCTACCCCAGGAGTAGCTACCCGGGGTAGGCCGCCTTTTCTCTGAAGAACCTGAAAACTCCCTCTTGACAGGACGATGGGCATATGGGGGACGGCGACCCATGCGACAGACGTACAGCCTTGACACGAACGCAAGGGTTTTGACAAAATCGAAGGCGAGCCTTGTGCGAAAGGCACTGCAAAGAAGGGAGTTTGAATCTATGAAGGTTGTCGTTATTATCTTGGGCGTCCTCATGCTCATAGGTGGTGTGTACTGCCTGGCCACCCCCATTGCAACCTATGCGGCGCTCGGATGGCTTGTCGGATTGGCCATGCTCGTCGAAGGCATCGGCAGCATAGCAACGTGGAACGAGCGGCGCAAAATGGGATTTGCAGACGGCTGGACGCTTGCCGGCGCCATCGTCTCGATCGTATTGGGCCTTATCCTGCTCTTCAGTTTCGTGGCGCAATGGGCCGTGGACCTGTTCATCGCCTACATGATTGCAGCATGGCTCGTTGTCGGAGGTATCGCCCGCATCGTCGCATCGTTGCACCTGCGCAAGTTCCTGCAAGAGGAAGGCCCCAACGCAGCCGGCCCGAGCTGGGTCTTGCTGCTGATACTGGGCATCCTGGTTGTGTTGCTTGGTGTGCTTTGCCTGTTCAACCCCCTGTCCGTGATGATGGGCGTGGGCTTCATGCTGGGCATCTCCATAGTCTGCGTGGGCATCGACCTTATCGTGGGCGGAGCGCGCATGTAGCCCAGCGGGGCGCGGCATCTGCAAAAGCGCGAATTACGGCCGACGAATCGGCCAGCTCGGCCGCCATAGTGGCGGCAAGCCGATTCAGCAGGATCAAGCAGAACAGGGATGGCTCGGTGCGCACGCCCGAGCCATCCACCATTTATGGCTCCGGCCTTGCCGCCACGGCGAAAAGATTAAAGCACTTCGCAATGACGTCGGCATTCTTGCCGGGGGCGTCCTGCTTTCCAGCGCCTTGGGTCATGCCATCTGCGCGCGGCAGATATCGGCCAGGTCGTCCTGGCCTACGAGCAGCACGATGGATACGAGCTGAATGGTCGCGCCTTCGCCGAACGATGCCTGCACGTCTCCCTCGCAAGTTGGCGGCAGGTCGGGCGTTGTTACCGAGGCATGGGCGAACGCAGAACCATCGCGCGCATAGGCCTTGATGTGGCCCACGACGCCGCCAGCCGCCTCCGCCCCTGCCGCTATGGCCTTCATCGCCTCGACGAGGCTGGAAAACGCGACGGTCTTCCCCGCCTTCGGATGGATGTCGAGCGAGACCGTGGCAGCCTGCTCGTGCGTGTGGGCTTCCAGCGATATGCAGGCCGCATCCGTCTCGAAGCTTTCGTTGGTGCCATGGGCATGATGATGGTGGTCGTGGTCGTGGTGCGCGTGGTCGTGACCGTGGCCGCCGTGCGCGCCATGCTCGTGCGCATGATCGTGATGATGCTCGTGGCAACCGCACGTGCAATCGGGCCCGTGCTCCTGGAGGATATCGCTCATTGCGCACCTCCCAGCACCTCGTCGAGCAACCCGGCATCCACCGGTGTGCTCGCGGCCATATGCACGATCGGCACGTCCGGGTTCATCGCGCGAATGTCGGCATCCACTTCCGCAAGCGTGGCCTCGTCAGCCAGGTCCACCTTGTTCACGCATACAATGTCTGCGGGCTCCACCTGGGCTGTAAGCAGGATCTGCAGCGCCAGCTTTATGCGTTGCCAGCGCGAAGCGTCCACCAGCGTCACGATTCTCGTAGGGTACCCGCCGTACTTGCGGATGTTGTTCGCCATGCTGTCGGGCGTTGCCACGCCCGTAGCCTCCAAGATGATCAGATGCGGGTCCAGCTCTTCCTCGAGCTTGTGAAGCGCGGGAACGAGCTGGCCGATAAGCGTGCAGCACACGCACCCCGAAAGCATCTCGGTCACCGAATAGCCCGCCTCCTGGATTATGCTCGAGTCAACCGACGCCGACCCTATTTCGTTCTCGACAATGGCTATGCGATAGTCGGCTCCTTCTCGCTCGCGCAGGCGCTCGATCATCCGCACAAGCACCGTCGTCTTTCCCGAGCCGAGAAATCCGCTGAGGATTATCACGTTTGGCTTTCCCATGGTGCGTCCTTTCTCCAATTAGATTCTTATTACATAGGATTATGCCGCTAATCGAGCACAGACAGTAGAAAAACATCGGCACCAGATGCCGGTGTTTCGTCGATGAATCTTTCCGACGCGCGATGCGCACTTCGCGAACAGGCCGGCCGGGCGCCAACCCTGCGTTCTCGGACAACGCCGTGGACCGCCGCGAGCCCCTCTTTCACCGTAGCATGGTATACTTGCAAGCACTCCGGGGGAGTAGTGGCGTGCGCAAGCGCGCGGCGAAGCCAACAGCAAGGCGCAATAGCGTCTGGCCCGCCTTAATCAACGAGACCCGTAGACTGGACCGAAAGGCCCAGCCTACGGGTCTTTTGTTATAGATGGGGCAAGTTGGGGGCGGGCCCACGGCGAAACCCGGAGCCGAGCTGCCGCTGCACGCAAATGCAACGCGAACGAAAGGAAGCCATGGTAACGTTCACCGACTTCGTATCCGCCGTAACCACGAACCCCGTGCTCCTGATTATCACGGTTCTTGTAATGGGCGCCATATTCGTGAACGGGGCGACCGATGCCTCCAACGCCATCGCGACGGCAATAGGCACGCGCGCTATAAAACCGAAAACCGCAATCATAATGGGAGCGGTGTGCAACTTCGTAGGGCTCGTGGTCATGACCTGGCTGTCGACGGCCGTGGCCGACACCATAGGGAAAATGGTCGATTTCGGCTCGGACAACGAGGCGGCGCTCCTGGCGCTGGCAGCCGCCATGATATCTATCATCGTATGGGGAGTGGTCGCATGGCGGTTCGGCATTCCCACCAGCCAGAGCCACTCGCTAATTGCCGGACTGACCGGCGCTGCAATCGCCGTGCAAGGGGGGCTTGCCGGCATAAACTTCGGGGAATGGGCGAAGGTCCTCTACGGCCTGGCCATATCCACGGTCCTCGGCTTCGGGCTAGGATGGCTGTTCACCAAGGTTATCGGCCGCACGTGCGCCCGCCTGCCGAGGCGGATGGCGGGATCGGCGTTCCGCGTGGGCAACGTGATAGCCGCGGCA
>DMNP01000172.1 GCA_003452695.1 Eggerthellaceae bacterium | reverse complement strand
TTGCCCGCTGGAGAGCGCACGCCTCCTCGTCGCGACAGCCGCAATGGCAAGCGCCATCGACAACGCCTCGAAAACCTCGAGGAGCTTCACCTCGGCGATAACGGGAAAGCTTGTCCGGAGCATTGCGCAGCGAAACAAAAACTCGCCCACCACATAGACGGCAAACGCGACAACCGCCAAGACGTCCCCGATTCTCTGCTCGTCGCGCACTATGTCCACCCATCGGGCGACCGTCATTCTCCACCGCCCCCAAAGACTGCCGGCAACGTGCGAACTATGAGTCTCGCGTCCGTGAATAGAGACATGTCCTGTATGTAGTCAAGGTCGAGCTCGACCCACTCCTCCCAGGGGATGGCCGTGCGGCCCATCGTCTGCCAGTAGCAGGTCAGCCCCGGCCGCACTACCTGGCGTTGCCTCTCGTGCTCGTCGAACTCATGGGCGGGCACGATGGCGCGCGGTCCGACTATGGACATCTCGCCCTTCAAGACGTTGACGAGTTGCGGCAGCTCGTCAATCGAGTATTCGCGCATGAAGCGCCCCACCCTGGTCACACGCGGATCGTTCATTATCTTGAAAGCGGCACCCGACTGCTTATTGCCAACAAGCAGCTCTTCCAGGCGCGCGTCGGCGCCCTTGCTCATGCTCCTGAACTTGTACATGGGGAAGGGATGCATATCTTTGCCCGGGCGGATGCTGGCGTAAAAGACGGGCCGACCGTCATCCGCCAGGATGGCGAGCGCCGCCGCGAGAAAGACCGGGGAAAGGCCTACGAGAGCCACCACGGACAGCATTATGTCGAATACACGTTTGACCGCCTTGTAGCACCTCGGCTTGGCGGCATAGACTGCGGCCATGTCGTCGCGGTCGACGAGCTTGCGCCTAGCGAGGCGTTCGGGCTCGATCACGGTTTGGCAAGGTGCCCGACGAGCGCCCGCAAACGACCCTTTCGATGCCGCAAGCACCGCCGTCCCCGCGTGCACCGCCGTTCCCGCGATGCACGCCGCCACGGTTGTGCCAGCCCTTAGTCTTCCCATAGATACTCCCCCGTCGGCCTCGCAGCTATCGTCTTACTTCTGAAGTTGCAACACCGATTTCTTCTTTTCCCACGTCCAACCCTCTTCCGATAGCTCCACGAGCTTGAAGCGCTGCGCCGTGATTGCGTTCAGCTTGTCTTTAAGCCCGTAATCCGCAGTGCCGTCCTCGTGGGCGATGACCCATTCGCTGCAGTTCTCGTTGGTTGAAGGCTGGGAGAAATACGTCATCCAGGCTCCGCTTAAATCGCCCTGCACGCCGGACCTTGGCATGCGCATGAACAGCACCGCATCCGAAGCATCGCTGCCGTCCTTGTATTTTATATCCTGCAGCTGGAACAAGATGGTGTCCGTTTCGGCGCCGGCGAACACCAGGGTGCCGGTCATCCTTTTTTGATGATAGCGAACCTGCGCCTGCATGTCTTCGTCCACGGTCATCTTCAGCAGCACTTCCTCGCCCTTCTTTATCGTCACCTTGCCGACGGCCACACTCGTGTCAACCTTGCCGTACTTGAAGCCATAGAGGGAGGCCGCGCCGAGCGCCGCCACGAGCAGCACGGCAAGCGCGATGGCCAGCTTGTCCCACGCACGGTATCCGCGCGTATCGGCTCCCGCATTCGAGGATGCGGAAGCGCCCGCGACGTGCTCCTCGTTTTCGGCTTGGCGTGTTTTCATGGGGATAAGTATAGCAGCGAGCCGGCCGTTCCCAACGCACGAGGAAGTGCAGTACCTGCAGGCACGTTGCTCATGATCGGAGCAACCGGCATGGTATGCTCTGCCCATGCAAAAAATGCGGAAGGAGGGTCGATCTATGAGCATAGCAATTGCTGGCACCGGATACGTCGGGCTATCGCTAGCGGTGCTGCTTGCTCAGCACAACGAAGTATCCGTTGTGGACGTCGTTCCCGAGAAAATAGAAATGCTGAAATCCGGGAAAAGCCCGATTGCGGATGAGGAGATAGAGGATTACCTGGCACATCGGCAGCTCCGGCTCATACCCACCCTCGACGCGCGAAAGGCTTATGCCGATGCGGAGATGGTCATCATCGCAACACCCACAGACTACGACCCCGATAAGCTTTTCTTCGACACCAGCCATGTCGAGGAAGTCGTCGACCTGGTGCTCGAATCGAATCCCGAAGCCGTAATGGTAATAAAGTCGACCGTTCCCGTCGGCTGCATCAGGGGGTTGACGGAGCGCTACCCCGAAGGGCGCTTCCTGTTCAGCCCGGAGTTCCTGCGCGAGGGGCGCGCGCTCTACGACAACCTGCACCCGAGCCGCATCATCGTAGGCGTGCCGAGCGAATCCCCCTTTTCCTCCGAGCTGCGCGTCCAGGCCCGTCGCTTCGCCGCCTTGCTCGAGGAGGCGGCGCTCGATGAGGCCACGCCCGTGCTCATCATGCGCGCAACGGAGGCGGAGGCGGTGAAGCTGTTCGCGAACACGTATCTTGCGCTGCGCGTTTCGTACTTCAACGAGCTGGACACCTACGCAGCCGCAAACGGCCTCGATGCATCTCGCATCATCGAAGGCGTGGGGCTCGACCCCCGAATCGGATCCCACTACAACAACCCCTCGTTCGGATACGGAGGATACTGCCTGCCGAAAGACACGAAGCAGCTCCTTGCGAATTCCCGCAGCATTCCGCAGGACATCATCGGCGCCATAGTGGAAGCCAACCGCACGCGCAAGGACTTCATAGCCGACGAAATTTCCCTCCGCGTGAACGAGCTCATGCACTCCGGTGCTGCGTCGAGACCGGTTATGGGCGTATACCGGCTGACGATGAAGTCCGAGTCGGACAATTTCCGCTCCAGCTCGGTGCAGGGAATACTCCGCCGCCTTTCCGAGAAGGGGATTCCCGCCCTTGTATACGAGCCGGCGCTTGCATCCGGGGAATTCTTCGGAAACGAGGTGATCCGCGACCTGGCGTCGTTCAAAGAGCGCTGCGACATCATCGTCGCGAACCGATGGAGCGACGATTTGGCCGATGTGGCAGACAAAGTGTACACGCGCGACCTCTTTAAGCGCGACTAGTGCAGCGTTCTAGAAATAAACGGTACATAATGCGCAGATCCATTTGGCCCGCACGGTTCTGCGGGATCCGAAGGCGTACTGGACGTACTCCGAGGATTCCGCTGGGCCGTGCGGGGCAAATGGGCAAGCAGAATGTGCCATTTATTTCTGGAACGTTGCACTAGTGCAGCGTTCGCGCAGCTTATGCTGATACGCGAGGTCTTTCAGCATCTGGGCAATGAAGGGGTCTTGCAGGTCCTTCCCAAACTGCGCCGATGCAGATTCGTACTCATTACCAAGGGAATCGGAAAGGACGAAGGAGGGGTTAAACAAGGGTATCGTGCATGGAAGCTGCCAAGGCGTTTCTCTGGAGCATCCGCCGTTGAACATGACGGGAACGGAGATGCTTCGGTTGAAGCATCCGCGCATGCAAGGCGCCGTTGCGGTGATTGCATTGCTCTGCAACCCACGCGCGCCCCTTGCGGAAGAAGGGCGAAAGGGACCGGCGATGCGACGCTCCTCGGCACCCATGATGGCGAACCCGACGAAGAGTGGCCCCGCGTCGTCGATCAAGCTCCCTTCGCTTCTTGCCATTTTGCCATCGTCGCACGCTGGCTGGGGAGGGGTGAGCCGGCCGCCCTGGACATCTGGCTCACTGTTCGGGCAAGAGAACCGTGCTGGCTCCCGAGTCGGCCGGCCTCCTCGCGATGGCGCCCCGCTTGCACAGGGCGTCAACCGTCTTCGATAGCTTTTTGGTGATTCCCTTGTAGCCCATTGCCCGCGCAAGGTCCGTGAGGCTCATGCCTTGCGGGTCGAGAGCCTCGAGGACGCGCTGCTCATAGGCGCGAGCGCGCTCCAAAGACGCATCCTTGCGCGCGAAGCTCGGATGCACGGGAATGCGCACCGAGAGGCATCCCCGCCGCTCGTCCATCTCGAAAACGATCTGGCCGGAACCGTTGGCCTCCATGGCCGCGAACGCGGTGGGAAACCCGGTGTTCCTCCCCCTCGGTCATGCCGAGCTCCTTCAGGTAGTCGCCTATCCTGCGGTTGCGGTAGCCGCGCGCGCGAATAACGCGGCCTGCTATGGCGTCCTCGGATATGCTCCGGTCGAAGCCGGGAAAGCTCGTCACTTCCATTTCGTCGGGCGTCACGCGCACCGTGATCGGCTCCGCCACCTGGTAGGAGCGGTGGTAGACGGCGTTGGTGAGAATCTCTTCTACTGCCTCGTACGGGTAATTGAAGGCGCGTCTCGCTTTCGCTTGCCCGGGCACCTTCTCGACCGACTCGCGGATTATATAGTTGCGTATGTAGGCGAGCGCGTCGCGCAGCTGCCTTCTTTTTCGCTTTCATGGTATTCCGCCTCGACGGGCTCGACGTGGGCCGCGACCCCTCCTTCGGGGAGCACCTGAACGCCCACGACACCATAAAGCTGGACATGACGCGCATGCTGCCCTTCTCCGAGGGCGGCATGGCGGGCCTTCCCGCCGCCGTGGAGCGCGAGGTCC
>DMNP01000287.1:4092-24863 GCA_003452695.1 Eggerthellaceae bacterium | reverse complement strand
GATCGTGGACGTTCTAGGGCCTTCCATGGAAGCCGCCGAGCAGCTTGTGAACAGCGTGCTCGACACGATCGGCGGGTTCTTCAATGATATGTTCAACGCGGGCGCGAACCTGATTCAAGGGCTTATCGACGGCATTCTATCGGGGCTTAAACCCTTGGGCGATGCGCTCGGCAACGTCGGGCAGTTCATCGTAGACCACAAAGGCCCGCCCGAATACGACAAGGTAATGCTCACGCCTGCCGGAGCAGATATCGTCGGCGGATTGATTAAGGGCATGGACGGCGAGCTGCCGCAGCTCAAGAGCGCGGTTGGGCGCATCAACGGAGTTCTGACCGCGCAGGCGTCTTCAACCGTGCGCACGCTTCCGGGCGGCATGCAGGTGCTTGGCGGCGGCGGCAACGTGAAGGCGGCGCAGATGCTCACCGTGATTCTAGAGCTGGACAAGACGCCTTTTGCACGCGCCGTCTACCAGCTCAACGACGAGGAAACGCAGCGCGTTGGCGTGAAGCTCGCAGGAGGTTTCGCATAATGATAACCATCGACGGCACGACATGGGACGTGCCTTGCACGATCGAGAGAACGTCCGAGATGACCGCGAGCGAGATTAGCGGCCTTCTGCTCGACAAGACGTACTTCAACGACGTGATAGGCACGTACATGCGCTATTCGGTGACGCTCGCGTTTACGCCGATGCGCAACCGTGGGCTTGCGAGCGAATCGGACTATTACGAGGTCTACGAGCTTCTTACAGACCCGGTAAACGCTCATGCGTTCACGATGCCCTACAACGGAAACGACCTGAACATCACAGCCCGCGTCGAGTCCGTGAGCGATGCCCTCGTCAGGCTTCCCGGCAACGTCGAATACTGGCAGGGCATCACGTTCGAGGCGATCTCCATCGCGCCCACGAAGACCTACACGCTGGACGAGGCCATCGACGCGGGGATGCCAGCGCTTCCTGACGTCTCCACACCATCGACGGGCGACACGTACACCTACAACGGCGAGACGTGGGAGATAACCGACTACGAAGACGCGGACGGCACGAGGTACTAGCATGAAGCTTGGATTGCAAACGACCTCGGGCATTGTCTACTGGACGCAGGTGAAGAACCTGTCGTTCGCGCCCACCGTAGACGTTACCTCGGCAACGCTTCCCGTCAACAGGTTCACGGCAGAGGTCAAGAAGACCGACAGGGCGATAAACCTCACGCGCTACCTACAGCTCATGGACGATTCGAACAGGGTCTACTGCAAGTACCGCGTCGTCATGGTCGAGGAGCTTGGGCGCGGCTGGCAGAGGGTGACGTGCGAGTCGCTGCTTGGCGTGCTCGACCGCAGCGAGGCGGGAGCCAAGTACTTCGACGGCTCGACCACCGCATACCAGGAGATAGAGTCGGTGTTGCAGCGCATAGTGTCGCCCTCATACGTCATCGACAGCTCGCTCGCTGGAATCGACGTGCAAGGGTTCGCGCCCAGGCAGACGTACCGCGAGCGTCTTCAATGGCTGCTGATGGCGTCGGGCGCGTTCTTCTACGACACTGGCGACGGCAGCATGCACGTGGCTCAGCTTACCTCGGCGGCGGTCGATGCGGCAGTCCCGCTCAACCGCACGTTCTGGCGACCTAAGCTGGAGCAGCGGGGGCTTGTGACCAGAATCAAGGTCACGGCCTACACGGTGAGCACCGCCACGCCCGCGCAGGGCGATGACTCGGTGGAGGACGAGCAGGGCAACGTGTACCGGGTTCGTTCCCAGGAGATGACGCTGGACAACCCGAGCGCCACGAGCGCCGACGCCGAGAACGTGGTCACGGTCGATAACGTGATGCTCGTGAACCAGTCGAACGCGGCCATGGTGATGCAGGTTCTTGCCGCCAGGTACTTCCAGCGCGAGGAATTGGTCTTCGATTGCGTCAACAACCGCGACTACCACGCTGGCGGCAAGTACTCGGCGTTCTTCGACGAGGAGCACGCCTACTCGGGAATGTGCGAATCGACCAGCTTCAGCTTCGGCTTGCAGAACCGCTCGACAATGCGGCTCGTGGGAACGGCCTCGATAGAGGTCGGGACTCTCACCGTGATACGCATGTGCGGCAGCAAGGAGATAGGGCGTAAGAAGTACCAGCTCCCGGTGGGCGCGCCGTTCGAGATAGAGAACCCGTGGATTGAGAAGACCGTCCAAGACCACCGCTACGTGTACCGACCGCTCACGGCGTCGGTGACGGGCGTGGTGGCATCTGGAGGCACCACGGTGACGGCGTACTACGCCATCGCATTGGACAAGAACAACACTACGGGCGTGCTCAAGGTCGTGAGCGTCGATGCTCTGACGATTGAGGGCGACGATTTAGAGGTGGTGAGCATATCGTGACGAAAGTGGTCGTTACGGAGGAGTACCTGGCCGACACGGGCGACGCCATTCGGGAGAAGAACGGCGGCACCGCGACCTACACCCCCGCGCAGTTCGGGCCTGCGATTCGGGCGATAGACACGAGCGGGAACACGGGCAGCAAGACCATTTCTGCCAACGGGACGTACAGCGCTTCGAGCGACAACCTCGACGGGTACGACGAGGTTACCGTGAACGTGCCGAACACCTACGCATCTGGCGACGAGGGCAAGGTCGTAAGCTCTGGCGCATTGGTCGCGCAGACCACGCGCAACGTGAGCGCCAACGGAACCTACGACACCACGACGAACGATTCCACGGTGGTCAACGTCCAGCCGAACGTGGGCAGCAAGTCCATCGTGGCGAACGGCAGCTATTCCGCTTCAGCGGACTCGCTCGACGGGTACTCCGACGTGAGCGTGAACGTTCCCAACTCGTACGCTGCGAGCGACGAGGGCAAGGTCGTATCGTCTGGCGCTCTCGTGGCGCAATCCGGCCTGAGCGTCAGTGCCAACGGGACTTACGACACGACGCTCAACGACGAGGTAATCGTGAACGTGTCTGGCGGCGGAGGGTCTACCCTGGGGACCAAGAGCATCACGGCGAACGGGACGTACGACGCTGCCGACGATTCGCTCGACGGGTACTCGCAGGTCACTGTCAGCGTGCCGACTTCTGGCGGCGGGATGGCAGGGCTTGTCGAGCGGTCGCTGTCGGAGGTTTACGACGCGCAGGCGAGCTATGTAGAAATGTATGCGTTTATGTCCTATAGTGGTCTTATGAAGGTTGAGTTACCGAATGTGCTTGCAGTGCATTCTGGTGCGTTCAGTAGTTGCAGCTCTCTCGCATCGGTTAGCCTCCCTCTATGCGAGCAAGTTTTAGATAACGCCTTTTACGGGTGCCGCAGCCTCAGCGATGTTTACATGCCAAATGTGCTTGCAGTGCATTCTGGTGCGTTCTATAGTTGCAGCTCTCTCGCGTCGGTTAGCTTTCCTCTATGCGAGCAAGTTTCATCTGGCGCCTTTTACGGGTGCCGCAGCCTCAGCGATGTTTACATGCCAAATTGTGAATTCATAGGGTCTAGCGCGTTCGTAAATTGCTACTCGTTAACGTCTGCTGTATTCCCGCGTTGTTCCGCCGTGCCTTATAACGCTTTTGCTAACTGTAGCTCGCTTCAGGAAGCTGTTTTCCCGATATGCGAGAGTGTTGCTGATAAGGCTTTCGCTTTTTGCTCATATCTTAGCAGCCTTAGCTTTCCTGCGTGTACATTTATTAGTAGCGGTGCATTTAGGGATTGCGAACGTCTTATAAGTGTGTATTTTCCCGTATGCAATACGATTAGGTCTTGGGCGTTTTCCAATTGCTCCAGAATGACAACGGCCAGTTTCCCGTCATGCGCAAAGATTAACGAGTATGCCTTCTGTGAGTGCATAGCATTGACGAGTTTATATCTTTTAGGTTCCAGCGTCACAACCCTTGGCAGTAGTACCGCATTTAGCTATACCCCGATGTCTCAGTCATCTTACACGGGAGCATTCGGCTCGGTATTCGTACCTGAGTCGTTGGCTGAATCCTACAGGACAGCAAGCGGATGGTCGTTGTTTTCCGCGCGTATCGTCGGCCTGACCGACGCCGAAATCGCCGCGCTCTAGGAGGAGTACATGAAGCTTCAAATCCTAATCCCGCATTATAAGGAAACGCCCGACGAGATGGAGCCGCTTCTGGACTCCGTGGCGTTGCAGCAGAACGTCGACTTCGGCGAGGTCGGCGTCATCGTCGCGTACGACGGCAGGGATGCCACGGAACTGCCGAGAGGCGAGTGGGCGAGCAAGTACCCGTTCGAGATAAGGCACGTCGTTACCGAGGAGCACATGGGCGTGAGCGCCGCGCGCAACGCGGCATTGGACGCGGCAATCGCCGATTACGTCATGTTCTGCGACGCGGACGATATGTTCTGCAACGTCTGCGGCCTGTGGATTCTGTTCCGCGAGATGGCGATCGGGTTCGACTCGCTCGTGTCGCAGTTCATAGAGGAATCGCGCCTGCCGGAGACGAAAGAGCCAATCTACATCAACCGCGACATGGACTCGACCTTCGTCCACGGCAAGGTGCATAGGCGCGGCTACCTGGTGGACAACGGCATCAGGTGGAACGACTCGCTCACCATCCACGAGGACAGCTACTTCAACATCCTGTGCCAGAACCTGAGCGAGAACGTGAAGTACTGCCCGACTCCGTTCTACCTGTGGAAGTGGCGCGATTCGAGCGTGTGCAGGCACGACCCGGACTACATCCTCAAGACGTACAACAACATGCTCGACTCCAACGATGCGCTGGTGGACGAGTTCGTGCGCAGGATGCGCAATGACAAGGCGTGCCAATTTGTCGGCTTCATGGTCATGGACGCCTACTACACGATGAACAAGCCCGAATGGCTCGACAAGACGCACGCCGACTACAGGGACGCGGTCGAGAGGCGGTTCGCGAGGTACTACGCGAAGCACCGCAGCCAGTTCGAGACGTTGACGCAGCAGGAGCGCATGCAGATATCCCTGGGGGTCAGGCAGCGCTCCGTGATGGAGGGGATGCTCATGGAGTCCGTGACCCTTGAGCAGTGGCT
This sequence comes from Eggerthellaceae bacterium, assembly GCA_003452695.1. GTDB lineage: Bacteria > Actinomycetota > Coriobacteriia > Coriobacteriales > Eggerthellaceae > UBA9715. Next base: position 19,854 of record DMNP01000287.1, on the reverse strand, counting down.
GGACAGGATTAGCGATGCCCAAGCGGATTAACATACAGGAAGGCGGCACCGACAACGACCTGGCAGGCGTCGCCAAGGTGAAGACCAAGCTCAAGGAGGGCGGCACCTGCAACTGGGTGCCAGAGGACGACACGAAGCAGATAGACCTCACGGTGAAGCAAAACGGTACCTACGAGGCAGCAGGCAGCAGGGTACACAGCTTCAGGAAGGTGACTGTGCGCGTGTCGGGCGAGGCCGAGAGCGTCACCGGCAAAATAGACGGCAAGAAGTACCGCGTCACCAAGAACGCGCAGGGTAAGCTCGTGTACACGGAGGTGAGCGATGACTAAGAAGGTGGCGATTCTCGAAGGCGAGATAGCGCGGACGCTAGGCAATACCAAGAAGCTCAAGATACCGCTTGTCAAGGGCGGCACGAGCCTGTGGATACCCGAGGACACCGTAACGACCAAGACCAAGAGCATTAGCAAGAACGGCACTTACCGTGCCAAGGACGATGACTGCTACGGATACTCGAGCGTGAGCGTGCGCGTCCCTGGCAGCAAGGTCACTGGCGAAGGGCCAGACGGCTACGACTACGAGGTATCCGAGGAGTTAGACCCTGACGGCAACCCCACGGGCAACCTAATCCGCAAGAAGGTGCCGAGCGCGATACAGATAGTACGACCTCCCTACCGCACGAACTACGAGGACGGCCAGACCATCAGCTTCGACGGCATCTCGGTCGTGCTGCTCGACAAGAAGGGCGGCAGGTTCACCAGCGACGAGTATCCCAACGGCGTCGTGCCGTTCGGCGAGTTAGATTTTCCAGTTACTGTTGCGGATGCGTCCGCTGTGGACGAGAGCGCGAGCATAAGCGACACAACGGGTTTTCACAATAGCACAGTGAAGGCGCTTCCCATACCGTATTGCCCGCTCGCGGGTGTCACGAGGGAGGGGTATGGCGAGTGGCCGGAAGGCGGGTACTGGGGCGGCACCATGGAAATGGTGTTAAAGCCCGGAACAACGTCGTACGATTACATAAGAACCAGCACCGTCTACATCGACAACATATCGAGCACGCATCCCGTATACGTGTTCGGTGCAGAAACAGATCCTCTGTCATCGCGCCGGCAGTTTAGATACCACGTAGTCTCTAAAGGCCCGTTCTCGTTCGAAGAACACAGGTGTAACAAATGGGGGAATTTCGGAGGAGTTTTTACAAGCAGCCATGAAGTGGAATTCGGTGAGGACGTGTATATAACGTCTATCGGCGCAACGATTGACATAGTGTCTGCTCCTGTAGATTCAAACCTCGGTGCAGGCGAATGGTATTCGGCGACAGAGCTGGCCTATGTTGTTCTCTACGGCGACTTGAGACACGGTGGCTCAACCTCCATCCCAGTCCAATGGTCGAAGAACACCAAGCTCGAAGACTCCTTCAACATCAATGTCACGGCATCATCGGGCGGCTGGAACGACTCGGGCGACGGCTACAGCGACTCGGGAGGCGGGACGTTCTAGAAACATCGGCGCGCGCACCGCCCGAAAGAGTGCGCAATCGCAATCGGAGCGTCTTGCACGGGCGCTCCTTTTTTATTGCCACAGGAGGTAAGACGTGGAGCCAATTGCAATGAGCGTGGTAACCGCGCTCATATCAAGCGTCATCGCGGCGATCGTGAGTGCCGTCGTGATGAAAATCAAGATGGTGCGCAAAGCCACCGATGACGCGAAGCGAGACAGCGCGGAACTGCGCGAGTTGATTTTGCAAAACACGAAGATGACGTGTCGGCTCGCAATATACGACGAGCATTTCAGCATCGACGAAAAGCTGAGCGCATACGAGATATACCGCTCGCACGGCTGGAACCATCAAACGAAGACTTACATGGATGAAGTGGTCGGCGGAGATGTAGACGAGTACCTAACGCGGCACGAGGTAAGGAGTTAGCTATGAACTGGAAAGCATGGACTAAAGCGGCGGGAATCCGCGCAATCAAGACAATCGCGCAGTCGGCAATCGCGACGATCGGCACGGCGGCGGCAATCGGCCAAGTCGATTGGAGGTTCGTTCTGAGCGCGTCGCTGCTCGCTGGCCTGCTGTCGATTCTTACGAGCATCGCGGGCATCCCCGAGGTGAACAACGGCGTAAGCCCACTCGATTCATCCACCGACAAAGACGCTGTGGACGATTACAAGGGCTGACGCATGGGAACGTTGATTCTTTCCGTTGGGGGCATCGCGTTTATAGCGGTGCTCCTTTTATATCTGGCAGGCGGTGAATAGATGGCAAAGCTATATGGCATCGACGTTAGCGGTGGTAAAAACCAACCCGCAAACATTTGCGATCTGGTCGATTACGATTTTGCGATCGTGAAGATGAGCGGAAATCCGCAATACGATGGAAACGGCAGGGCGCTTGCGTGGAACTACGTGAACCCAGCCGCGAAGAGGCAAGCGTCAGACGTGGTGAAGCGCAACAAACCGCTCGGACTGTACCATTTCACATGGGGCAAGCAGGCCGAGGTCGAAGCTGAGTTCTTCATCGAGCAGGTGAGAAAGCTCGGCTGTCTCGGCAAGGCCATGCTCGTCATCGATTACGAGGCGCAGGCGCTTGAACGTGGCCAGACGTGGGTCGGCAAGCTCGCGAAGCGCGTCGAGCAGCTTGCAGGCTACAAGCCAGTAATCTATGCGAGCGGCGGGGTTATCGTGTCGCAGAGCCTGTTCTCGCTAGGCTATCCGATTTGGTGTGCAAGCTATCCGATCAGCTATGAACCCATATACGGCTACGACCCACAAGGCAGCATTTACCCAGGCTGCGAGAACGCGATCATGTGGCAGTACACCTCGCAAGGCTACATTGAAGGCTACGACGGGCCGCTGGATTGCAATGTGTTCTTCGGGAGCGAGACGAAGTTCAGGGCGCTCATGGGCAAATCGTCCACGCCTGTTCCCGAACCGAAGCCTGCAAAGAAGACGCTCAAGCGCGGCCAGGTGGCCGCAGACATTCACAAGCTCATGGTGCAGGACGAGCGTTTCGGCTACTCGTGGGAAGAGCGCTACGGCGCGAAGTCCGAGAAGTGGACTGTTAAGGGCCTCGTGTTCTCGATCATGGTCGGCGACTACGATTGCTCAAGCTCCACCATCACGGCATGGAAGAAGGCGCTCACTGGTACGCCTTACGAGGGCGCGTTGGATGGAGCCACGTACACGGGCAACATGCGCAGCGTGTTCGTCGGCAGCGGCCTGTTTTCTTGGAAGCCGATCTCGTTCATAGCGTCCCCTGGCGACCTCTACCTCAACGAGGCCAACCACGTCGCTATGTGTCAGCAGCAGGTGCCAGACGAGCTGAGCGAGTTTAGCTGGGGCGACAGGGGAGCGTACGGCAACAAGCGTGGCGACCAGTCGGGCTTCGAGTCGCGGGTCAACCCGTACTATGACTACCCATGGGACGGCATCCTGCATTACAACGGCAAGGCCGACACGCCGATACCAGACCCGCAGCCCGAGCCGAAACCCGCAACGCGCACGTTCCGCGTGACGGTGGACGAGCTGAACGTGCGCGAGAAGCCGTCCACGAGCGCGAGGGCTACCAGGGTGCTCAAGCGCGGCAAGACCGTCAAGGCAGACCGCGTTGTCGTGAGGAACGGATACCGCTGGGCATCGTGGAAGAACAGCAAGGGCAACCGACGTTATGCGGCGATTCGCACGCAGGACAAATCCGAGCGGTTCATGAAACGTATGAGTTAGTTTACTGGCGCGTCCACTGTCTTTACGGCGGTGGGCGCGCTTTTTTTTTGTTGCAATCGATGGGTTATTTATGGGTTAACCGATGGGTTAGCGATGGGATAACCGCAGGTCAAACGGTGCGATGATATGAGACGATATGCGAAAATGCAGCGTGTTCCAGACAACAAAAAAGCGCGCTTGAACTGATCAAACGCGCTCGAAATGAGTGGTGGAGGCGCGGAGAATCGAAGGTTGCGACACATGTCATTTATCAGGTGATATATAACGCCATGGGTTATTCATGGGTTAATTCTCAGCTACCTTTTCTAGTCCACGGCGCATATCATCAACCGATGGGCGTATGTACCTGCGATATGTCGTGTTTATGTCGCTATGCCCAAGTATGCGTGATAGGTCTTCGACGTTGCCGCCAGCATGAAGATACGACGTTGCGAAGCTGTGCCGCATGTTCTCGATCGTCACGGGCGCGGCGTCGGGATTGTCGCGCAGGAACTTGCGCCACCGCTTCTGCGCAGTGGACGGTGAAATACGCTCGCCGTTCGCTCCGAGGATGAAGGCGCCGCCGCCGCTGGGAACGTCCACGAGCCATGCGTGAAAGTCTGGATGCATCGGTATCGTGCGCGTGGACTTCTCTGTTTTGGTTGCCTTTAAGCGTTCACCACCATGTTTCGCGGATGATGCGACATAGGCTTTGTCAATCGTGATCGTGCGTGCGTCCGTGTCAAAGTCGCTCCAATTGAGAGCATATCGTTCCTCTGGCCGCAAGCCTTGCAGCAATCCCGTGTATGCGATGCGTTGGACGCTCTGAGAGCCTTTCTGACGCACGATTGAGAGCAAGTCTGCTATCTGGTCGAAAGTGGTCAGAACAAGGCCGTTATCGCGTTTCTGGCCGCTCTTTGGCATTGCGAAGGATGCTTCTGCCGGGTTCGCGATGATGAGGCCGTCACCCTTCGCGTGGTTGAGGATTGTCTTCAGTACGCCGATAGTCTTACGCGCCACCGATTCCGTTTCGATTTTATCTACCATGCCCTGAATCTTGGCGCGGTCGATATCGCGTACGTCCACGTTGCCAAGACGAGGACGGATGCGCAACCTGATTTCCTTCTCGTAGGTGTCAAGCGAGGTGGCTGCAAGCCGTTTTACAGCCACGGGCCAATAATGGGTGTCTATGTACTGTCCTAGCGTGATGCGGCCCGAACGGTTGCGCATCGCGTCTTTCATGGCGATTAGTTTTGCTTCTTCGCGTTTCGCTGCCGAGAGCGTCTTGCACGTGACCTTTTTGCGGTCGCGTTTGCCGTCGATTGTGAAACCCGTGTATACCACCACGTCATAGACGGTCTTACCGTTCTTCAATGTCCTCTTGCTTATCGACATGGTAGAATCACCTCACAGGTGTAGTGTCAGATGCACGCTGTATAGCCCCGCGTGTTCCATTCGGCCGTGGACGCGGGGCGATTTTCTATTCTGTAATCTCTAAGTCCGAATAACCAAGTAACAAAGTCTTGAATTTCAAGTATTTGTCGTAACTCACAATTGCATCCATGCGCACAGTGTAGCCGTCTTTAAGTAGCTTCATGACTTTCTCTTTGCGTGCTTTGGCAACGCCAACCAATCGACCGTCAAGCGAATAAACAATTCCCCAGTCGTTTTCGGTGAATTTATGCTGTTCTCCTTTGTCGTCTCTTAAAAATACATCTGCCGCCACAGCTTCAAGCGTGACGGGCGTGTTTAGTCTAAGGTCGTTGATTACGCTGAAATCATAAACATAAAAACCGTTTGAATCGCACGTTCCGTGATAATGAGCTATTCCCTTATGCGGTGCCGTTTCCCACGGTCTGATGATGCAATTATCTGATTTTGCGTGCTTTTTACCGAAGAACCCCATCGTCCACTCCTTTACTGTTGCTCTGCAAAATCTTTCAATCCAACTAACACAGCATGCTTTCCTTTGGCTGATAGCTTTCGGTATAAACGCACTAGTTCCTGCTCATCTTCGGTCAAATTGTCATTAATGCTCACAATGGCGTAATTCACGTGCTTTTCAACGATTTCGCGCTTTTTCACGCCGAATACTTCGCACATTTTTTCAATTGAACCCATTCGGGGAACTGTTTTATTGCTCTCGTATTGAGAAATGGCGGCGCGTGTTTTACCAATTTTTTGTGCTAATTCCTCTTGTGACCAGCCGTTTTCTGTTCTCAGGCGCTTGATGTTTTCACCGATGCTCGCCATGATTGCCCCATATCCACGTAATCACCACTTAACATTTTAGTTATTTTTGCTTGACACGTCTAGCCAGTAAGTTAAACTTAACAGCAGAGCGAACGGAGGTGAAACGATGCAGACTCTCAGAGAAGCGCGCGAAAATCGCGGAATCAAGCAGAACGCCGTTGCAGATGCTTTGAAAATCGCACGTCAGACTTATGCGAAGTACGAGAACGACCCCCGTTTGATGACGATTCAGCAAGCAGAAGCAGCGTGCGATTTTATCGGCTGCGATTTCAACGAAATTTTTTTCGGTGCTACAGTAAGTGAAACTTAATTCGATTCATCCGCACATCAAGGCCGCCCACAAGCTACCACACCGAAGTCGCAACCGCCTACGCGTAGGGCGTAAAACCACGCGAGCTGCCAGCCGACAGCGGGAATCACGTCGAAAGTGAGGTGGTTAAGCCTTCTCTGACGACTTCGAAGACATTCCCAACCTTGCGTGATTCTCGCCATCGGCTGACAGCCAGAACCTTGACACTCGAAACACCAACGCCCACCGCTTCTCGTGGCTGCGATGACGCGCCTGCTCTCATGAGAGTTGTTGAAAAGGCGCACGAGCTAAGCGAACGAACGGCCAGGACGTTGGATACCCAGCAAGCCACAGACGGCGCTATGGGCGCAGACAAAACTCGGACAAAATGCTGCGAAACCCACCCTGCCCATAGCGTCGCTTGCGGCTTGCTGGAAACGAGCACCTACCATCGCCTGCGCTCGCACGACGCGTCGACTCCTTGGGCGCGGCTGTCCTCGGGCGCTGCGATGCGATCCTGACCCATCTAGACGCTGCGTTTCGGGCTTGCGCATACCGCGTATCGCTGCGTAAGGCAAGGGCAGCAGAGCGCGGGCGACGGTGGGTGCTTGGAAACGGAAGGAACGACGATGGAAAAGCTATACCTGAGCGTCAAGGAGGCGGCTGAATACGTCGGGGTTGGCCAAGCGTACCTGTACGACCTGCTCAACAGCGCGAAACCGCCACCGCATCTGAAAGTCGGCAACAAGCGCCTGCTACAGAAGGCGGCTCTTGCCGGGTATTTCGAAAGTTTGCAGGAGGTGAAGCTATGAACATGAAAACAGAAGCGGCGTGGCATCGCGGCAACGATAACCACGCCAAAGCGAACCGAATGGTTCATGACAACCGAATTATAACCGATTACGAGCGCGGCGCGCGATATGCGGCATATGCAATCTGCGGCATGTTCGCGCTCATGATCGTCTGGATGTGGTTCGCATGGTAGAAGAGCTGACGCTCGGCACCGAAGCCGCAATCTTTCGGCTCGACGGTGCCGTAAGGCGCGACAAGAGCCAGCCGCTGTGCGTCTACTGCTGCGGCAACGGAAACCCGACCGTCAAGCGGTTCGAGTCAGACGGCACCACGACCACGTTGCAGCTCATCGACGGCGCTTGGCACGACGTGAGGATGCTGCCATGAGGTACTACGACGGTGGCGACGCCGAGCAGATGGCGCTTTTCGACGCATCGAAGGGCGAGCGATTCCGAGAGCAGGCCGAGTCGTGGATAGAGGCGAACCCGAAGGCGTGGGCGTACATCGTCAGCCAGGCGACGCTCAGCGCGTCGATGGGGCGAAGCTTCGGCATGAAGGCGCTTTGCGAGCACGTCAGGTGGCACATGGAGGTATCTGAGCGTCAGGAGGGCTTCAAGCTCAACAACAACTACACGTCGGCATTCACGCGCATTCTCTGCGAGCAGCATCCAGAAGTCGCGCCGTACGTGAAGACCAGAAGCGCGGCGGTCGATCTGTGCGCATGACAAAACAAACCAACGAAAGGGGGAAGCATGACCAACGCAATAGACAGGCTATTCGGGCTTGAATGGCTAAAGAAGCGAGTCGATGCCGCCTACAAACAGACAAAACTCGATGCAGATGACGAGCTCGCCAAGGCCAAGCAAGAAAACGGCACCGTTTCGATGATCTCGCCGATGTTCGGCGCTCAGGCTGGAAAGTTCCAGTATTCGAGCACGCGAAAGAAAGAGGTTGTCGAGTATCACATCGCAGACGGCCTCGACTTCACCGCATGGTGCAACGCGAACAGTCCAGCGGTCAATCAGTACGTTTTCGACCATGCCGAGGACTTCGGCAAGAAGTGGTTCGAGGAAACGGGCGAGGTGCCGGACGGCATATCGAGGGTGACGTACGAGGAACCCGCCAAGCAAGGCCCCGCGAAGCTCTACGGGTACAAGCCCGAGGTCGTTGAGGCGGTCATGGGCGGCAACCTGCTAGAAAGCATGAACCAGCTATTGCTGGGTGATGGCGATGCTTAGCTTTCGACCGCTCGAAGCCGAGGACATAGAGTGCAGGGTATCTCGCATCGGCGAAAAGGCGGTGGAACTGCTGCTCTACAAGGATGCCCGTTGCGACATGCGGTTGCTCGACGAGACGGTAGGCCCAGAGAATTGGCAGTGCCGCTACGAGTTGATAAACGACCGCCTTTTCTGCGAGGTTGGAATCCGCTTCAAGGACGGCGAGTGGGTCTGGAAGCAGGACGTGGGCAACCCGTCGAACATGGAGGCGGCGAAGGGCGAGGCGTCCGATGCCTTCAAGCGCGCGTGCTTCAAATGGGGCATCGGGCGCGAGCTGTACACCGCGCCGAAGATATGGGTGCCGCGCTCGCAGTGCAAGAAGATGCAAGCCGGGAAGAACGGCAAGACGCAGTGCTACGACGATTTTCGCGTCACGGATATGGCCGTCGATGACGGTCATATCGTCCGGCTCGAAATATGCAACATGTCGAACGGCGGCGCTGTCGTATACGGCGGCAAGCAGGGCAAGGCGAGCAATGCCGCGAACGACGCCACGAAGTCTTACGAGCGCATGAAGCACGCCGTATGGGGCTGGTGCAAGCGCCACGATTGCGACACCGAAGAGCAGTTCAGGGCGAAGCTGGCAGGCATCGAGAAGCGCCAGAACTACGAGAGATCGTCGCAGTTCTTCAACGCCGTCGCCGAGGAATTCGAGCGCGCCGATGGCTAGCGGCATGTACGAGCTTCCGCTATGGGAGCAGATAACGCATTGCATGAAGATGCTCGATACGGCGCTCATCGAGTGCAAGGTGCGCGGTGCCGCGATGGTCAAGGCGCAAGCGGATTACTACACAGCAAAGGCTCAAGTGTCATTCGCGCTCAAGGAGGAAGGGAACCCCGTCACGTTCATCCAGACGGTGATAAAGGGCATCCCCGAGGTCTGCGGCGCGATGACGGCGTACAGCGCAGCCGAGGTCGAGTACGAGAACGCCCGAGAGGCGCGAAACGTATGGAAGAAGAAGCTTGACACGCTTAGGGAGCAATACGCCCGAGAATGGGGCAGAGAGGGGCTTGAATGAGCATCAACAAGTACATTTGCACGGGAAACTTGACCCGGGAGCCGGAGATAAGGCGGACGCAATCGGGCATGGCAATCCTCACGTTCGGCGTCGCGGTCAACGACCGCAGGAAGAACAGCCAGACGGGCGAATGGGATGATTACGCGAACTTCATCGACTGCACGATGTTCGGCAACCGCGCAGAGTCGCTTTCGAACTACCTGCACAAGGGTATGAAGGTCGCGCTTGAAGGCAAGCTGCGCTACGAGAACTGGGAGCGCGACGGGCAGAAGCGCTCGAAAATCGGGGTAATCGTTGACGAGATCGAGTTCATGAGCCGCAACGGCGACGCCAAGCCGCAGCAGGCGGCTAGCAACCCTGAGCCAATTATCGAAATCGAGCCGTCTGTGTTTGATGACGACATTCCATTTGGTGGCTAGCCATGGAAGTAAAGCGATGTTTCAAGTGCGGCAAGGTAAAGCCGCTGTCAGAGTTCTACGCGCATAAGGAGATGGCAGACGGACATCTCAATAAGTGCAAAACGTGCACTCGTAAGGACGTGCGAAACCACGAGGAGCAATCGCCCGAATCCGTGCTCAGGTCACGTTTGAGCACCTGCAAAAAGAACCCTACGGGAATTAACGCAAGGCGTGTTGTTGAAGCCGCAATTCGCGCGGGAAAGCTTGTCAGGCCAAATCGGTGCAGCGGATGCGGGTGCGATGATTCGGAACATAGAATTGAAGCACATCATTGCGACTACACGAGGCCGTTGGATGTTATCTGGCTATGCACTCCATGCCACAGGCGTATGGACGCTCAGCGCCGTATCCGCGAAGGCAAAAAACCGTATAGCATGAGCAAGGAGGCCGACAATGCAATGGTTTGACCATAGCAGCACGGCGGCTTCCGATGACGCGATCATGGCGCTTCGAATGGAGTACCCGGACAGCGCCGTTGTCGATTGCTATTGGGCAATCGTAGAGAAGCAGTTCCACGACGAGCGCTCGGTTCCTTTCTCGGAAACCGACAGAGAAACCAAAGCCTTAGCGCATCGGTTATGCGTCGGTTTCGAGTCGCTTTCGAAATACGTCGAAACCATGCTCGAAGTGGGTTTGCTGAAAAAGGACGAAAACGGGCGCTTGTATTCCGAGCGTGCGAAAGACGCAATCGACAAGTACAAGGCCAAGTGCGAAACGTCACGTCAGAACGGGAAAAAGGGCGGCAGGAAACCGAAGCGGAAACCGACCGAGAAACCAACCGCTAAACCGACTGAGAAACCAAGTCGCTCCAATAGAAAAGAAAACAATACAAGTATGGGTTTTGATAAACAAAACCCAATACTTGATAGCGCTGCGGAAGGCGCGGCGGCGGTCAAGACCGCGCCTTCCTCCGCGCTTGCCTGCCCGACTTGCGGCGTGGACATGGAGCGCACCAACACCCGCGTCCCAGGTACCAGCCGCCACTACTGGCGATGCCCCCTCTGCGCGACGGAGGTGAGCGAATGAGCGTTGACGAGCTTGTGAGTCCCGACCAGCTTCGCGGGCTGTCCTACGAGACGGCGAGCCTCTACGGCATGCCGCACATCGGCTGCAAGTACACGTCCGAGAACATCAACGCGACGGCTTTCGACGCCGACGATTACAGGCGATGCGCCTGCTGCGGGAAGTCTGGCGTGCCGCACAACCGCCACCACGAGCCGCCCAGGAGCAAGGGGACGTTCCTGCTCGAAACCCCCATGGGCAAGTTCGTGCTTCTGCCAGCGCTCATCGATCTGTGCGGTTCCGGCACGACTGGATGCCACGGGCAGAGGCACCGCAACAACCTGAAAATCAGATGGAAATGGGATAGCCCCGAATTCGAGCGCAAGTGGTGGAACGGCTACTTTCTCAGCAGGCCGTGGCACAAGCCAAACGGCTCTTGGCTGTGGGATTACGGCTGCTACATCTTCGAGCACGCTGGAAGGGTCTGGGCGTACAGGGGTAGGCCATGAGCAAGGAAATGAGAAAAGGAACCGACTTCGAGCAAGACACAGCCGATTTCTTCGCAGCGGTTCTGGGCGACGATCGGATAGAGCGCAGGGTCAAGCACGGGCATAACGACCGTGGCGATATCGCAGGGCTTTACGTCCGTGGCAAGCGCACCGTCGTAGAGTGCAAGAACTGCAACGAGATGCGCCTGTCCGATTGGGTCAACCAGGCCGAGGAAGAGCGCTTGAACGACGATGCGGAGTTCGGCGTCGTAGTCCACAAGCGGCGGGGGTGCGGGCAAAAGAAGTTCGGCCAGAACTACTGCACCATGACGCTTGAGACGTTCGCCGCGATCATTGCGGGAGCGCACGAGCTTTTGGAGGAATGCAATGCTGACTGAGTTGCAGTACATGAGCATCATCGGCGAGCAGAAGGACACGATAAGGGAGCAGGAAGACGAGATAGCGAGCTTGAAGGCAGAGCTTGACGATGCCTACAAGCGCATCGACGAGTACGAATCGAGATTCGATGACGATGGGCGGTAGCCCTGAGAGGAGCAATCACATGACGGTCAAAATCGGAGACGTGGCGACATTCGCCAACCCGAAATCGAACAAGAAGCAGGCGCGGAAGATTCTCGAAGAAGCCGCCGAGGTCTTCGGCGCTTGGCAGCAATTCGACGATTACAGGCTCATCGCCATCGACGCGGCTGCGGTCGGCGAATGTTCGCCCGTTGACAACGTTCGCGTGAAGAATTCAAAGCTCAACCTGATTAACGAGTGCGCCGACCTCATCACCGCCACGAGCAACCTTCTCGCGGCCCTTTACGTGGACGATATGCGCGAGGCGATGAAAGCGTGCGAAGCGCGGAATCGGGAGCGGGGGAGGCTGTGATGCGCTACATCTCGCTTTTCAGCGGCATAGAGGCTGCAAGCGTGGCGTGGCGCGACCTACCAGGCTTCGAGCCTGTTTCTTTCTGTGAAATCGACAAGTTCCCGAGCGCAGTTCTCGCGCATCGGTTCCCCGACGTGCCGAACCTCGGCGATATCTGCAAAGTGGACTGGAATGAGGTGATAGCGGAATATGGAGCAATTGACCTTATCGTTGGAGGAAGCCCCTGCCAGTCGTTCTCCATCGCAGCAGGTGCAAACCGAACGAGCTTGGATGGAAAGTCTAATCTCATGTGGGAGTACGTCAGAGCTGTTAGAGACGTTAGGCCGCAATGGGTTATCTGGGAAAACGTGCCGGCTGTACTCAACACGAAAGACGATGCATTCGGGTGTTTGCTCAACGCGCTTTATGAAATCGGGTATCGCGATCTCGCATGGCGAGTTTTTGATGCTCAGTTCTTCGGAGTGGCACAAAGACGCCGTCGTGTGTTTCTTGTCGGATATCTTGCAGACAACGGAAACCGTAGCGCGGCGGTTCTTTTTGACTCCGGTAGCGTGCAGGGGGCTTTTGAGACGAACGCAAGGAAGAGGGCGAAGCTTGCCGAGGGAATTGAAAGAAATCCTGATGCGACAATCTGCATGGTTAATGACACATCGAATGCAAGCCTAGATTACGACTTGTGCGGCACGTTGCTCGCAGGGGGGGGGTTCACCCCCGATGATTGCGCGGGTACGCTCACAGCACATTACGGAAAAGGATTGTGCGTTGATGACCTCACAAGCGGGCTGATTGTATGGCAGCGTATGCAATGAGAGTGCGTTGCGGAAAGCCAGGGGGGGTAAGGGCGCGTTGATACAAGATGACGTAAGCGGAACCCTCGCAACAGGTAACGACCAAGCGATTTTCTACCAAGATGAAGTGCGAAGGCTAACACCGCTTGAATGCGAGCGCCTGCAAGGTTTTCCCGACGATTGGACGAAAATCCCCTATCGCGGCAAATCCGCCGACGAATGCCCTGACGGGCCGCGCTACAAGGCGTGCGGCAACTCCATGGCGGTTCCCGTCATGCGATGGATTGGCGAGCGCATCCAGCTCGTCGAATCCATCATGAACGAAACGAGCGCCGTTTAAGGCGCGAAAAACCTAAACCATAACACGAATACCAAAGCTAGCGGAAACGCGCCTCAGCGACCGAGTACAAGCCGCTGGGCGCGTGTTCCCGCATGCTCGGAAGGAAGGCATTGCATGATTATCCAACTGCCAGAGTGGAAAACCTGGCGAATAAGCGGCTACGGCATCGATTGGCAGGTGCAGCAGCAATACCAGAAAGGCAAGCAAGCTGGCGAATGGTACGGCGTGAAGTTCTTTAGCTCGCTGCAATACGCAATTGGCGAAGCCTACGAGCGCACCTTGCGCGAATCGCCTGCGGTTGCCGATAGCAGCGAATTGTTGCTCGCCGAATGCGAGCGCGTCAAGAAGGCGCTCGTCGCGGCAGTAAAGAAGGCGATTAGCCATGCCGACGATCATTAACAGCATGGGCGAGTTCGTGGACGCATCTGAGCCGCCCACGCTCAAGTTGAAACCCTGCAACCTGAAAGCAGGTTCGTTTTTGGATGCTGACAAAGACGAAGAAGGCAAGTTCACGCGCAGGTGCAGCGAGTGCTGGAAGGCGTTCACCACGAGCAACTACAACAAGCTTTGCTGCTCGCCGCAATGTTCCCGCGAGCGCAGCGTCAGGATGAAGCGTGAAAGGCGAGCAAATGCGCGTTGACGTGCGGATTCACTTCACCAATCACCGCGAAATCGAGTACATGTTGCCGATTAATCTGCTAGAGCGGCATATCGACCATTTCACGGTCACGTACCCGGACGGCACATGCGAGCGGTTTAAGCGCGTGAAGCGCATCGACTATGACAGCGAGGTGATCGAGTGACTAATGGAGGCGCATCGGAAACTAATGGAATTCCATGCGGAACTAATGGAGACGTGCTTCCGAGCTGCCTGTTCTGTGGGATCGAAGGGAGCGGGCGATGAGTGACGTGACCGAGAAGTTGCGCCGCATGTTGGACGAGCGCGGCGTGGAGTGGGCTGACGAAAGCAACGGATATGCCGACATAACCGAGTTCGTCAGCAACGGTACCAAGTGGACAATCATCGCTAAAAGCTACGTTAATCCCGAGCATGACTTGATGACATTGAGGGCGGAGCGCATCACGCCCGAGCAGGCAATCGCCGCGACGATGGGCGGTGGGAAGCTGACAAAAAACAATGTGGACAGGGCGCTGTTCGCGCATAGCACGTATGCGAACTACGATGGCTTGAAACTCTACGCAACTGGGATCAGGACGCAGGAAATCGCCGACGAGCTGAACGTGGCGTTGGGCGGCAGCGAGTACGTCCCTCATGGTGAGTGGGAAAGCGTCAGCCAATCCCAAGAAGTGCGCCACATATTCTGCGAATGCGGTCACGAGCTTGGAAGGGACAGGCGCGACTCGTGGCCGTTCCAGCGCACGAGCCTTTGCGCCATTCCGAACTACTGCCCAGAATGCGGACGCAAGATTCGGAAGGCGGTGAAGCATGGCTAGGTGCATGGACTGCCTGCACTGCACCTATGACGGACTGTGCATGTTTGCGGGCAAGTGGACGCTAATCGACGTGGAGCACGATTGTCTCGCGTTTGTCAGGAAGGCGGTGAAGCGATGATTGACTTCAACTACACGGCACCCGAGCTGCTGCCATTTAGGATTCAAGAAGTGCTCGACGCGCCTAATGAGCCGCACAGAATCGGCGGCGTGGTGTACGTGCCAGAGGGCGGCGGCGAATGCGAGCTTGTCGAAGTGGACAGCTACAGCAGCGACATGGAAACCATCCACGTGCTCGAATGCAGCGCGTGCGGCAAGACCTGCGAGCACGTCAACGGGAGCTACCCGAGATGCCCGCACTGCGGGAGGACGGCGGTGAAGCGATGAACGACGAGTTGCTGAGGGCCGTCGCGGACTGGATGCGCACGGTCATGGACGCGACCTGGACGGTCTACACGGTACTGGCCGTGGCCGTCATCGCCGTGCTCGTCATAGCGGTGATTGCCGAGATAGTGCACCTGCGCAGATGAGGAAGGTGAAGCGATGAGCAACTACCTTACCAGCAAACTGAGAACCGATGATCTACTCGAATGCGCCAACTGCGGCGGCGAGCCTGAGTGGCGTGATGGTAGCAGCACCACGCCGTACATCCGCTGCAAGTCATGCGGGATGCGCACGCCGAGCAGCAGGAGCTACGACAAGCTGAGGGCGGTTTGGAACACGAGGCGGGCGGTGAAGCGATGAGCAACTTTGGGCTTGGCTTTAGCGCTGGTTTAATCGCGGCGCTCGTGATGTTCGGCGTGATTCTCAGGCTGAAGGGATGGATATGAAGGATTGCAAAAGGCGCTACGTCCCATGGATTTGCGGCTTCTGTCCGAAGCTGCGCAAGTGCGCATATTTGAGAAAGGTGGTAGAGCGATGATTGAGTTCGACGTAGATATGGGCTACCTGCTCGAAGAGGGAGAGCTTGACCGCGTGATTCTCAACGACGAGAACGGCGAGCACGA
>DMNP01000287.1:3594-4032 GCA_003452695.1 Eggerthellaceae bacterium | reverse complement strand
GAGCACGAGCCGATGGAGTTCCGACTGAGCGGCGGGGAGTACGAGATGGAACCAATTCCGTTCATGGGTTGGAAATGCTCTAAATGCGGGAAGGCGAGCATGGTTTTCGGCGACGGCGACAAGGGCCGTCAAATGCCGAACTTCTGCCCGAACTGCGGTGCTCGGGTTCGGGAGGCGGTGGACGCATGAGCATCCAGCCAGAACGCATTTACATGACCGACGGGAAGCACCTGCGGAGGATTCACTACGGGGACGGCTCGACGTGCGGTTACGCGTGGATTCGCGCCCCGTGGAGGAAGGTGCGCAACTACGCAGCGAGCGGCCTCATAGCGAGAGTCAACCTAGCTGACCGCATGAGGGAAAGAGGGTGGTGGTACGCGTGAGCGGAATCTGCGACACGTGCTCGCTGAGCAAGCTGAGCAAGGGATGCCGCAAGCC
>DMNP01000287.1:0-3516 GCA_003452695.1 Eggerthellaceae bacterium | reverse complement strand
GCAGGCGCTACGTGAGAGCCAAGGAGTCGAACTACCAGCGCCTTTTCGGCACGCCTGAGCGGGCTGCTGAGACGGCGTGGCGGTTATTGATGTGCCACATCACGACGAAATGTGACGAATGCCCGATGAGAGACGGCTGCGGCATATCGACCGACGCTGATTGCGACGACGGCGAGGCCGCGCTGCTTGAATGGTTGAGGGGTGACGAGGAATGAGCTGGTTCAAGCGCAAGCTGGAAATCAGAAGGCTCAGGAAGCTCGAACGCGAGAAGCTGTGGGGAATGATATGGGCCGACCATCTCTGCAACTTCGAGCGCGAAAAAGAGCTGGAACACGAGGTTGACGAAATTTGTGCTCGCATCGCGGAGTTGATGGGTGATGCGTGATGCTTCACGGGATGGTGAGAGACGTTCGCATGTTTGACGATAACCCCGCCGACCCGCGAGAGCTGGTCGAAATCAGGGCGAGCTTCATCACGGACAAGTCGATCGTTCCAGATTTGCTGGCAGCGTTGGCCGATGAACCGTACGTCGCGCTGCTGGGAAAGGATTACGAGGTTGCTCATGAAGGCAGGTACGCCGAGCTGAGGGGTGATGCGTGATGGCGCTCGAATGGTACGAGTGGGAATGCCCTCATTGCAGGCGCTACGGGCAAGTCAATTTCAGCAGGGAATACGAGGATGGCGAGCATTGGACGCAAAAATGCCCTGTGTGCGGCGCTGAAATCGTGGTGCTTTGCAGCTATGAGCCTGTGTTCTACGCATACTGCAAGGAGAGCTGGAAGGAGGGCGGCTACGCCGAAGGTGGAACGGTATCCGAAAATTACATCGGGGTTCGCGAAAGCGGCTCGATATGCCCGATTCCAAGGGCGAATGTCATTTTCGAGGGCCAAAAACTTACATTCGATGAAGAGGACAGCGCGAAGTTCGCCGAGCTTGTGAAGGGTCATTTCCGCAAGCTCGCTGGGCTTAGGGGTGATGCGGAATGAACGAGGAATTCGTCGGCTGGCTCGATGGCGAGTGGAACGTCGTGCTCGACCAGTCGCAGCCGATAGTGCGGTGCCGCGACTGCAAGTATATTGAAAATCGTGGTCAACGGCGATATTGCAACGCACATGCAGGTGGCTATCCAGAGGTTGCACTAGACGATTACTGCTCGTGGGGCGAACGGAGAGAATCGTGAAGGTTAAAGACGTGTTTGGCGTGGTTTGCACTCCGTGGAACGGCGTTAGCGTGAAGTTCGGCGAGTGCAAGCGATGCCCGTGGCGCGAGCGGCGCAGGTGTTCCAAGCACGTGGTGACGAGGAGGATGAGATGAGCGAGTACATCATCGAGCTGACCGACGATGAGTTAAACATGATCATCGCAGCGCATGGTGTCGAGGATTGCCAGCTTTTCGGCTACCAGCTCACGGGCGAAATCGTGCGCTGCAGGGACTGCGAGCACTTCGAGCAGTACCGCGTGACGCTCAAAGGCCACACATGGGAGCACTACTGGTGCAAGAGGGACGATGA
The DNA here is from genome assembly GCA_003452695.1 of Eggerthellaceae bacterium. Lineage (GTDB taxonomy): Bacteria > Actinomycetota > Coriobacteriia > Coriobacteriales > Eggerthellaceae > UBA9715. The sequence goes on along the minus strand of DMNP01000287.1, from coordinate 2,006 downwards.
CCACCTCGCTCATGCGGAGCCAGACGGGTTCTGCTCGTGGGGATACAGGAAGGAGAACCATGCTGGTTAGCATCAAACTCGATGACGGCGCGTATCTGCCGGATCGTGCGCACAGCACCGACGCGGGAGCGGACATAAGGACACCGGAGCCGGTCGTTGTCATGCCCAATGGCAGCGCGGTCGTAAAGACAGGCGTGCACGTCCAACTGCCGTCTGGCACGGTTGGAATCATCAAGAGCAAGAGCGGTCTCAACGTCAAGCACAACATCACCAGCGAGGGCGTTATCGACGAGGGTTACTCCGGCGAGATCGTTGTCAAGTTGTACAACCACGGCAACCGATGCGTTTCTTTCGATCGCGGCGATAAGGTTTCGCAGCTCCTGATCGTGCCTGTGCTGTATCCGAGCTACATCCAAGTTGAGGAAATCGCTGGCGGTGATCGTGGGAACAACGGATTCGGAAGCACGGGTAGGTAGATCATGGAGTGGCCACCGCGTCAACCTGCCAGAGAGTATTTCGCTACGATCAGCGCATGCGTTCACAAGCTGGCCGCGCTGGATTGGGTCATAGCCAACGACGGCGAGATATGGATGCTGCAGCGCGAGCCTGATTCGAAGCCCGCGCATCCAGACCCGACGGCATCTAGAGCGATGGGAAACGTGTCGAGGGTGGAGGTCGCGAAAACCGCTCGTGACGATCTGGTTGAGCGCATCGGAGCGTGCGGGGAGTTTATCGCCAAAATTGATGCGGTGCTGGGCAACGGTGTCGGAGAGGTTCTGGAGCATCGGTACATCGATTGCTGGACGTGGCAGAGAATCGCAGACGAGACCGGCATTCCAGAGCGGTCGTGCTACGCCAGACGCGATTACGCTTGCGATTACATAGACAATCACAAGATGCTTTACTAGAAGATGGCCGCTGGCATGATGGATGTGTCAGCGGCCAAAAATTTTCAAGAAACCCCAAATATCTTGTAATTACCTATTGACAAGTATCAATAGGCATGAGACAATATGATTGTAAGGTTAAGGACGTTGATTGATGGGGGTTCACAATGGCACTGCTCGGAGCATACGCAAACAGGATGTACGAAGGTCAGCAGATAGGTGAGCTGGAAGTTGGAATGGGAGCGACCGAAATGATGTACAGCGACCGCCACGCTTACACGGTGCAGAAAATCGTAAGCGACAAGCGCATCATCGTCACGAGGGACAAGGCCGTGCGCATCGACAACAACGGTGCCAGCGACATTCAGGAGTACGAGTTCGAAAGCACGCCGCTGGTGGAGGGCAAGCGCGAGAAGATGTGCTGCCACCCTTATAAGTTCCTGCTCAAAGATGGTCAATGCACATGCAAGCATCTTGACGCTGGCAACACATGCGAGACGTGCGAGCATTGGAAGTTCCACAAGCCGACCAACGGAATCACGCTGGTGCTGACGAAGAACGGTTGGAAGGCAGCAGGGAGTGACACTTACTTTCTCGTTGGAGCACGTGAAGAATTCTACGATTACAGCTTCTAAGCACCAAAGCCGAGCGGGAGCGGCTGGACTCCCGCACTTCATTTAGGCAAACAATACGATGGGGTAAACGATGAAGCGGCATGTATTGGTTCCCGAAAAGACTTACAAGTACGAGATTGAAATTTTCCACAAAGGCAAGTGGTGCAACGCTGGATACGACAGCAACAAGAAAAATGCCGCTAAGAGTGCTAAGGAATGGGAGCAAATGGGGTTCCCGGCGCGTGTGGTTGAGAACATCGACAATCCGCTGAACATCGAAGCGCATTGGGAGTGGAGGGATTAGCGATGAAGTATCTAGCTAGTAAGTATGGCGGCGGCGTGTATTGCGGAAATGGCTACTTTAGCACGCTGGATGATGCGTTCGCGTTTGCCGATGATGGATTCTGCGATTACGTGCGCATTGTCAACATTGAAACCGGCCAGACCATCAAAGTACACTTTGAGCCAACGGAGGATTAGCGATGGCAAAAGAACTGGTGAGCAT
>DMNP01000304.1 GCA_003452695.1 Eggerthellaceae bacterium | reverse complement strand
CTCGCGCTCAGGCGCACGTTCGTGGGCAAGAAGCTCGTGGTGCTCATGTTTCAATTCAACCTCACCGTGCCGCGCATGGCGGCAGCCATGATGCTGTTACTGCTGCTCTCCCAGACGGGCTTCCTCTCGCAGGTCGCGCATCACCTGGGCATCACGCAGGGCACAGCCGATTTTCCGTACCTGATCCAGGACCAGGCGGGGCTGGGATTGATCATCGCGTTCACGTGGAAGTTCTTCCCCTATATCGGCATGAGCGTGCTCGGTATTCTGCAAGGAGCCTCGCAGGAATACGAAGACCATGCCGCCGTGCTCGGCGTGGGATGGTTCAAGCGGTTTTGGCACGTGACGCTGCCGATGATCGTGCCCGCGACCTCTATCGCGTCGATCATCGTGTTCGCCGCGGCGTTCGGCGACTACGAGATACCCATGGTACTCGGCAACTCGACACATCGCGTGCTGTCTATTTACACGTACCTGAAATACAGCGACCCCGCGATGATGAACCGCCCGGAATCCTATGTGCTCATGGTCAGCATGATCATCGTGTTGATGGCCGTGATCCTGCTCTACCGTCATCTGACCATGCCGAAGGAGAAGGGGTAGCTCATGTCGAATCGCATGGCCCGCATCGTGCTCGTCCTCATGCTCGTCGTGGTCGTGGTGCCTATTGTTCCGATGGTGCTCTGGTCGTTCACCGAGATTTGGCCGTTCGGCACCGTGCTGCCCGCGTTCAGCATGCAGGCGTGGGAGCGGACGTTCGCGGCCAACTCGAAGGTGCTCGACGCCATGCGCAACAGCTTGTTCTTGTGCGCGACGGTCATACCGATCTCGCTGGCGATGAGCTTCTACGCGGCCAAGAACCTTGGCACGCGACGTTTCCGCGGCAGGCGCGCCATCCAGCTGCTGTTGCTCGTGCCTTCGTTCGTGCCGCAGATCGCGCTCGTGTTCGGCATGCAGCGCGTGTTCTCGCAAATTGGGTTGTACAACAACGTGCCAGGCGTCATCGTGGCGCTACTCGTGTTCTATGTACCCTACATGACGCTTCTGCTCTCGGCGGTGTTCGAGAACTACGACATGGATTACGAGTACCAAGCTGCGTCCCTCGGCGTGTCGAAGTGGCATGTGCTTTGGCATGTCACGTTGCCGCAGGTGCGCAGCGGCGTAATCGTGACCTGCATTTTCAGCTTCATTGGCGTGTGGTCGGCTTATCTCGTGGTGGCGGCCGTGGCTCCTCCGTCGTTCAAGACGATGTCGTTGCTGATGTTCCCCATGATTACGACTGCAGCTGGCGGATACGCTGCGACTGCATGCGGCGCCATGCTCTATATCGCGCCGATTCTCGCGGTGCTCGTGGTATTCTCGAAGCTGTTGGTGAACGACGACACGCGCTTGGATGCGGGGATATAGCTGTGCGGCGCAGGGCAAAGCCTCCCGTCGGCGTTCATTGCGGTGCGCGACGAAGGGCGCGAAGGCGTTGGCGGCAGAGGTGGGGCGGATGAGCTTTCTGGAAGTGCACAACCTGACCAAGCGCTATCACGGCGAAGAGGATCCGTGCGTGCGCGATTTCGACTTGTCGGTGGAGCGCGGCAGCATCTGCGTGTTGCTGGGCGCATCGGGTTGCGGCAAATCGACGGTCCTGAAGGTGATTGCGGGGCTGGAGGAGGCCCAGCGGGGTAGCGTGCGCATCGATGGCGAGACGATGGACGGCATTGCGCCGGAAAAGCGCCCGGTTGCCATGGTCTTTCAGAAAGCCCTGCTGTTCCGCAATATGACCGTGGAGCAAAACGTGAATTTCGCGCCGCGCGTGAACCGTGCCATGCCCAAGGGCGAGCTGGCGCGCAAAACCTCCGAGATGCTTCGCCTCGTCGGTCTGGCGGGCATGGAAAAGAAGAGGGCGACGGCGCTGTCGGGCGGCCAGGAACAGCGCGTGTCGCTGGCGCGGGCGCTTATGGTCGAGCCAAAGCTGCTGCTGCTGGACGAGCCGCTTTCTGCGTTGGATGCCTCGTTGCGCGAGAGCATGCAGGGCTATATCCGTTCCCTGAACCGCGAGACGGGAACGACCATGGTGCTGGTCACGCACGACCAGCAGGAGGCCATTGCGCTAGCGGATAGCATTGCCGTCATGCATGGGGGGCGCATCGTCCAGTTCGGATCGCCCCGCGATTTCTACCAGCGGCCGCGCACGGAATACGTGGCAGGCTTCTTCGGGTGGAAGAACTTCTTGCCGGCGAGCCGGCGTGGCATGCGTGTTTCCTGCGCAATTGGCACGTTCGACCTGGATGGCTTGGACGACGCGCCCGAGCGGGGTTTGTTGGTCATGCGCCCCGAGGCGGCGGTGAACGTCGGGAACGGCCATCTGTCGGGCATTGTGCGCGATGCGGTGTACCGCGGCATGTCGGTGTCGTGTTCGGTTGAATGCGCCGGCCAGCTGTTACAGCTTGCGGTGCCATCGGCATGCGAAGCGGCCATCGGCCAGGAGCTCAGCTTCGACCTGGATTCCAAGCTGCTCTGGTTCGTGTCCGACGACGGGAATCCTGCCTATGCCGAATAGCCGGGTTAGTCCCGGTCGAGCATCCATCCCTGCGATGGCCCGTCCAGGATCTCCCAGCCTGCGCCGTGGAAGGTCTTGCGCGCAAGCTTTATGGGGATGGCCTGTCCGCCTTGCTCGGTGCGGCTGAGGATGTCGCGCGGGTTCAGCCCAAGTTCGACCCAGGCCAGGTTAGCGCCCGCCGATGCGGTCATCACCGTATTGGCCGAACAGTTCAGCCGCGGCTCCAAACCCGAAGCTAGGCGGTAGACCGCTGCGTAGTCGGCATTGCGCACTTCCGTGATCATGCCCTTGTCGTACAGGCGCGTTCCCTCCACGCCGACGCGCCGTGCCGCGCCTGCGGAAACGGGATGCTGCTCTATGCAGCGAAACGTTGCTTCCACCAGCTCGTCCAAGGTGTGTTCGGGCCCGATGGGCTCCACGCAGGTTTGCAGCGACAATCCGGCCTCGCGCAGGTGCTCGAAGGTTGCCACGCGCTTGTTCACCGGGATGCGCGTGTCTCGCCCTTCTCCCATGCGCGCTGCGTGGTAGGCGCCGTTCACGCCTGCGGCCTTCAGCTGGCGGCATCGGTTGGGGGTAAGGTCGTCACAGTTCACGAGCAGGGGCATTTCGGCGGGGATGACCGTGCGCACTGCCTCGGCCATTTCCAGCAGCTTGTCGAATCGGTAGCTGGCCGTGCAGAGCAGGAGCAGCAGGTTCACCTTGTTCTCCATGTGCAATTCGGCATAGCGCATCACTTCTTCGCGGCTTAGCTCGAATTCCTCGGTCCGACAGGTCGCCGATTTCGCGAAGCTGCAAAAGCCACAATCCATCGGGCATTTCGTGGAGTTCAGGCCTATCTGGCCGTGAATCTCGGCGATGCCGTCGGCGCTGCGCAGCGAAAGCTCCTGTCCGGCCCAGCGGATAAGCGCAGCTTCGCGCGTCCGCTCGGGCACGGCGAACAGCTCGCGCGTTTCCCCGCGCGAAAGGCCCTTGCCTTCCAGCCCCTTTTCGACGATATCGGATATGCGCTTGTCGAATACCTGCATGACAACCTCCAATGGTCGATACATCCCACTATCTATTGTATGCGATGAAGCGGGGTGCCTGCCCCCGTTTCGGGCGCATGCCAGCCGTTTCGCGTCGCTGGCAATGCCTACTTTTCGGCGACGATGATAACGCTGCCCGTTTTCGCGTCGATGTCGGCGTTCGCTATGCGCTCGAACTGCTCCATGCGTTCTTTGCGCTCGGCCTTCTGGCGAAGGACGTCGCGCGTGTATACGGTCTTGGGCTCGATGATGGCGGATGCGAAGCCCGCCGCTTCGAGCAGGTAAGCGTACTCGTCGGCGGCGGGCATGCCGTTGGTCGTTCCCGCTATGGCGCAGAGGTCTTCTCGGGCGTCGGCGGGAACGGCCGAGAATTCCACGATGTCGCTTACGACGAGCCGTCCCCCCGGGCGCAGCACGCGCGCCGCTTCGCGCAACGCGGCGGGCCGATCGTCGGAGAAATTGATAACGCAGTTGGAGAGCACGACGTCTACCGCCGCATCCGGCAGGGGAATGCTTTCGATGCGCCCTTCGATATAGGTGATGTTGCGTGCGCCCGCGGCTTCGGCGTTGTCGGCTGCCAAGCGTATCATCTCGGGCGTCATGTCCAGGCCGTACACGTGCCCTTCGTCGCCGACGAGGCGCGATGCGATTATTGCGTCCACGCCGCCACCGCATCCCAGGTCGATCACCGTTTCGCCCGGCTGCAGCTCGGCGCGGCTGACGGGGTCTCCACACCCGCGGCTTGCAATGAGCGCACGTTGGGGGATGCCTTCCACGAGGCGCCGTTCGTAGATGTCGAAGGCTTCGCTGCGGTCTTCCAGGGAACAGGCGCTGCGCGTTTCCCGCACGATGCGGAAGCCGCTGTTCTCGTCGATTTCCGCTTCGCTGACCATGCGCGCGACCTCTGCATAGTGGCCTCGAACCGCGTCCTGCGTCATTTTTCCCGCCCTCCTGCGCCTTGCGCCTTTTGCAAGGCAGTCGCGTCGTGCTGCTATTGGATATAATCATATAGTAGCGAAGCCCGAGAAGCAGGAGGGGAAATGACGCGAGAAGACCATCAACCATGGGATTGCCTTCCCGAACGCCCGGACCGCACGCCCGAAGAATGGCGTGCGATATGCGGCCGCACGATAGCGTTCGTGCTGGCGTTTGGGGCGCATGTGGGCGATGCTGCGGACATCGGGGCTGCCGTGGACGCTGGATGCCAGGCCCATATGCCGGGCGTTTTCGTGCTGGCAGACGACGAGCATGCGTCCGTCGCCATGGATGCGGTGCGAGCAGGGCGCAGCAAGGAGTCCGGCGTGCTGGTGGACGTGGTGGGCTATAGCCCGGCTTCTGCCATCGCCCTTACGCGCGATGCGGCGGACTTCGAGATGTGCGGGTTGCCCTATGGGCTTCTCGTCGCGATGCGCGAGGCCGCTTCGCAGGTGCTCGACGATTACGAATCTGTCGTTGCCTTGTCGGCCACGCGCACGGGCATAACGGCCCATCACCTGTACGAGCTTTGCCAAGACATGCGCGCGCATCCCGATGCCGATGCCATTGCATCGTGGATAACGTGGCTACGGCGGCCCCCGTTCGTGCTGTCGCATGCGTTTCTGGATTCACTGCAGGATTCGCCGCTCGTGCAGCGCCGCGCAGACGGCACGCGTCCCGTTGGCCGCATTGCCCTGCGCGACCACGTGTTCGGCGAGGAAAAGCTGGCCTCTCTCGCGCCCGTTGCCACGCGCGCTACGAGATTTCTGCATGATTGCACGATGAGCGCGCTTCAGGCCGTGCAGCTTGCCAAGTTCTCGCGCGCGCATCCGGGCGAGCCGCTGCATTCGCCCAACCAGGCCCTGTCGCTGATAGGCCCGAGCGAACCGCAGCCCTTGAACGATGCCGACGCGCTGCTGGTACGGGCGGCATCGGAGGCGATTGCCGCATCCGATGGCGCAGACGGCGCCGAGCTGGCGGAGCTTGCCTGGGCCGATGCGTTCGGCGTGCGAAACAAGCGCGACTTCCCGCTGCTGAACGATCGGATGCACGGGGGAAAGCTGGCCTATCTGGATTCGGCTGCCACAAGCCAGCGGCTC
>DMNP01000235.1 GCA_003452695.1 Eggerthellaceae bacterium | reverse complement strand
CCTGGTAGTCGCCGGTCATGAACAGGATGTTCTCGATGCCCTGGCGCTCCATGCCATACAGCTGCGAGATAATCTGGTTACGCGAGCGGTCCTTGCAGGTGAAGTGGACGAGCGGGACGATGCCCTCGTCGAGGAACTCCTTGCCGAGCGTGTCGGCGAGCAGGGCCGGGTTACCACCCGGGTTGTCCGTGATGGACATCGCATGCACGCGACCCGTCGCATAGATGCTCTTGGCCTCGGCGAACTCTTTCTCCTGGCCAGCCTCCCGGGCACCACGTCCAGGAATGATCTCGCACGTGACGACGAACTCGCCTCTCTCGAGCGCGTCCTTGAATCGGTTCTCCACCAAACCACCCCTTTCAAACTGCGGCCATAAAGAAATTTTATTAATTAAAGCCTTTGTAATTTTACCTGTTCCCCAGTGTGTTTTCACCATCTATTTCGCAGAAAAACCCCGTCTGCACAAAGCTTCCGCAAGATAGGCGAAAAACGCTCTGCGTTCTTGGCATTCCCTGCAATTCAGAGATAGCACACATGGGGGAAATAGGTGGCGATTGCTCGGCGAGCGAGCCAGGAAATTGAAGGGCGGCAACGCTTCCCGCTGCCGGGGAAAGCGCCTTTCCTAGCGCAGGAAGATGGTGCCCGGCGGGCCGTCCACCACTTCGCCGATGCGGAAGGGGTCGCGCCCGAGCAGCTGCCGGAAGCGCGCCTCGAAGCGCGCCGCTTGCGCGGCCGGCAACGCCACGAGCAGGCCGCCCGAGGTCTGGGGGTCGCAGAGCACGCCCATGATGTCGCCGTACTCGTCTTCGGCAAGCGTTCCCCTGCGCACGAAGGCGCTCGCCCAGCGCTGCACGTCGTAGCTGCGCCCCGGCCGGCAACCCATCTGCGAATACCGGAACACGCCTTCGAACAGGGGCAGCCGGCTCCAATCCAGGATGGCCGCCACACCGCTCGGCTCCAGCATCTCGTGCAGGTGCCCCGCCAGCCCGAAGCCGGTAACGTCCGTGCAGGCGTGCACGTCCAGCCCCGCGCAGGCCTCGGCGGCCAGGCGGTTCAGCTCCATCATGGCCTGGACCGCGGGCCGTATGCTCTCATCGTCTTCCAGCTGGGCGGCAAACGCCGCGTTCACGATGCCCATCCCGATGCGCTTGGTGTAGTACAGCGCATCGCCCGGGCGCGCGCCCGCATTGCGCCGTATGTCGTCGGGGTGCGCCGTGCCGAACACGGCCAGGCCGTACTTCGGCTCGTCGTCGTCGATGGAATGGCCGCCCACGACGAAGGCGCCCGCCTCGCGCACCTTGTCCGAGCCGCCGCGCAGCACCTCGGAGACCACCTCGGCGCCAAGCGACACGGGAAAGGCCAGGATGTTCAGGGCCACGAGGGGCGTTGCCCCCATGGCGTACACGTCGGAAAGCGCGTTGCAGGCGGCAATCGCCCCGAACTCATAGGGATCGTCGACGACCGGGGTGAAGAAATCCACGGTGAGCACGGCCGCCAGATCGTCGCGCAGCTTGTACACGGCGCAGTCGTCTTTGGTCTCGAAGCCGAGCACCACGTCGCTGTCTATGGCCGGCGCAATCTTGGCCAGTATGCTCTCGAGCTCGCCCGGAGCCCATTTGGCGGCTCAACCGCCATGGCACGTATAGGACGTAAGCCGTATGCGACCGTCGTCTGACGCGGCGCCCATGGCCCCCTCCCCTCTGTTTCACCTGCGTAACTTGTACGCTGAAAGTGTAACATGCAAGCCACAAAAGCGATGCTCGCCGCGTTATGAGCTACAATCCCTTGCAGCTTTACTTCGAGCGGCCAAGCCTGCTGCGGGGCCGGCGAGGGGGAATGGGGCTTGGCCTCGGCTTTGCCCTGGCGTTCACCGGGATTTGCGCCCGGGGAATCGCCCCACCCCCCCCCTGGCCCCGCAATCGACCAGGCCCCTCGCGGTAATCTGACATTGATCGAGACCGCCATCTGCGTTTTGGCGCGCAGAGCGGCATACGACGAATCGAGAGGTGTGCGACGTGGACATCGCACAGATGCGCATGATGCTGGTCTTGGCCGAATGCCGGTCGATGACGACTACGGCCAAGAAACTGCACGTCACGCAGCCCGCGCTGACTTATCAGCTGAAGGTCATCGAAAACGAGCTGGGCTTCAAGGTATTCAACCGCACCCGCACGGGCACGTCGCTTACCGCGGAGGGGGCCTTCCTGCACGAGACCATAAGCGACATTGTGTCCAGCTACGACGAGACCGTCCGCCTGGCACGCGCCATGGCCAAGGGCACGGCCGCCGGCACCATACGCGTGGGAATTAACGACGCGTCGCGCGACACCATATCGTTCTTCCTGAAGGTGGCGCAGTCCAACGTGCAGTTCTCGTTCATTCCGTGCGGGTCGTCCGACCCCGTGAAGCTGCTGCGCGAGGGCGTCATCGACTTCTGGTCGACATCGGATTTCGCGCTGGAAAGCGCACCTGCCTCGTTGCGCTTCGCCGACCTTTCGCGCGCGAACCAATCAGTGTTCCTGCCGATGGACCACCGGTTGGCATCGCGCGAGTCGCTGACCATAGCCGACCTGAAGCACGAGACCGTCTGGCTGTGGCCGCGCGGCAAGGCATCGGCGGCATCGGACGCCATCCGCAGCGAGCTGGAGGACCTCGGCACCGACCTGGCAGACTTCGTGCCGGGCGTTCCCGCAATCGTCACCGCCTTCATGGACGAGGGCGTGGTCGTGTACGACGACGGCTACCTGCCCGCTCCCGCGCAGGCCGCCGTGCAGGTCCCGCTCGTCGATGCCCAGGTGGACGTGCTCGGGCTGGCCTACCTGTCCACCCAGGAAGAACGCCTGTCGCCCATCATCGAATCCCTGAAAGACCACGTGCCCTACAACCAGGACCGGGCCATAAGCAGCTCGGAGCTTGCGGCCGAGCGCATAGTTTCGGTGCTCGACGAGATAAGCTCCACCGTGCGCCGCGGCGGCATGAAAGATATCATCCCGCTTGTGAACTACGGTCTGGAGCTGGGCGTTTCTGCAAACCATCTGCTGAACCGCGGCCTGCTTGCGGGCATGAACGCCACGGGCAACGCCTATGCCAAAGGCGATATATTCACAACCGAGATGATGGCGGCCGTGGCCACGTCGAACCTTGCCATGGAAGTGCTGCAACCGCATTTCGCGATAGAGGACGAGAAGCCCATCATCGGAACCGCCGTGATCGGCACGGTGCGCGGAGACCGCCACGACATCGGCAAGAACCTGGTGCGCATCATGCTGGAGAGCCGCGATATCGAGGTGACCGACCTGGGAACGCAGGCGCCGCCCGAGGCCTTCGTGGAACACGTGCGCAACAACGCGCATTGCAACCTGGTTCTGATTTCCGTGAACCGGGTGGAGCTGCTGGACAACGTGCGCGAGGTTGTGGAAGCGCTGAAGGAAGCGAAGCTGCGCGAGCAGGTCTTCGTGATGGTCGGCGGCTCTGCTGCCACCCAGGAATTCGCCGACGATATCGGCGCCGACGCCTTCACCCTAAGCGCCGAAGACGCAGCCGCCCGCGCCCACGAGCTGATGAGCCTGTAGACCTGCACCGGCCCCGCGGAGGGCGCCTGCCCCCATGCTGCATCGGAATTGCACGCAAAAAAAGGCGACCCGCACGGGGCCGCCCTTTCACATGCGCTCGGTTAGATTAGCGCGTGTACAGCTCGGGGCAGGAGCCGACCAGCTCGTTGCAGCGCTTCTCGATGAAGGCGTTCAGCTCGGCTTCGACGGCCTCGTCCATGGCCGGGGCCTCGTAGTCCTGCAGCTGCTTGGTCCAACGGTCGTAGCAGACCTTGTCCAGCGACTTGGCGCCTGCGGACTCCCAGCCCTCGTAGTCCTTGCGGTTCGAGATGAGCGGGCGACGCAGCTCTTCCACGTAGTCCATCGTGGATTCCTGGTAGATGAAGTGTCCGCCAGGGCCGACTTCCTCCACGTCGTCGAAGATGAAGCGCTCTTCATCGAAGTTGTAGCCCTGGATGTACTTGTTGCACCAGCCGGCAATCTCGTCGTCCAGGATGAACTTCTCGTAGCTGAAGGCGTTGTAGTAGTGCATGATGCCCGCGGCATGCAGCACGAAGGCGATGCCGGAGGTAGCTGCGGTGAGCAGGGTGAGCATGGATTCCAGGCCGGCCTGCGCATCGGTCAGGATGGCATCGTTCAGGCCGCCGCCGCCACGCGTCGGCACGCCGTAGAAGCGACCCATCTGGGCGGTCGCGGAGGTGTACAGCGCAACCTCGGAGTTGCCGATGGAAAGCGCCATGGAAGCCATGTCGGCAGGACCCGACGTGGAGCCCAGGATGACCGGGGAGCCCGGACGCACGCACTGGTTCAGGCACAGGCCCGCGATGGTCTCGGCCAGCTGCAGCGACAGCGTTTCGACCATGGTGACGGGGCCGGTCGAGCCGCTCATGACGAGCGACGAGATCATGTTGGACTGGCCGTACTC
>DMNP01000389.1 GCA_003452695.1 Eggerthellaceae bacterium | reverse complement strand
CCGTACACGATGCCGAAGTTCACGGCCTTCGCGCGGCTGCGCATCTGGGGCGTAACCTCGTCTAGTTCTACGCCGAACACGCGCGCAGCCGTGCTGGCGTGGAAGTCGGCACCGGAATTGAAGGCCGCCACCAGGTGCTCGTCGCCCGACAGGTGCGCCAGCAGGCGCAACTCTATTTGCGAGTAGTCCGCCGAAAGGAACACGTCGTCGGGCGCAAGCGGCCCGAAGCATGTGCGAATCTTGCGCCCGAAGTCGGTGCGCACGGGAATGTTTTGCAGGTTCGGGTCCGACGATGAAAGGCGCCCGGTCGCCGTTACGGTCTCGTTGAACGACGTGTGCACGCGCCCGTCGCCGTAGCGGCGTGCGATCTGGGGCAGCGCGTCGATGTAGGTGGACTTGATCTTGGCCAGCTCGCGGTAGTGAAGCACGATGGCGGGCAGCTCGTAGTCGGCAGCCAGCTTCTTCAGCACCTGCGCGTCGGTGGAATAGCCGCGCTGGTTCTTCTTGCCATGCGGCATGCCCAGCACCTCGAACAGGATATGGCCGAGCTGCTTGGGCGAATCCACGTTGAACTCTTCGCCGGCCAGCTCGTAGATGCGCTGCTTCAGCTCGTCTATCTCGGCTTGCGTGGCGGCCCCGATTTCGGTCAGCGCGGCGGTGTCGATGGGGGCTCCGTTGCGCTCCATCAGGGTAAGCACCGAAACCAGGGGTGCATCGATGCTTCGGTACACGCCTGCCGCGTCTTCGTCCTTCAGCTTCCCGGCCAGCGCCTCGTGCAGCAGGCGTACGGCCTCGGCCTGCACGGCTGCCTGCTGCTCGTCGTCTTGGGTCTTGGGCAGCGTCAGGGCCAGATAGGTTTCGGCCAGGGCGTCCAGCGGGTACTTGCCCGCCGACGAGTCCAGCACGTAGGCCGCAAGCGAAACGTCGAAGGCATCGGCAGAAAGCAGCTCGCCGTCTTCGAGCAGCGCGGGCTCTGCGGAATCCACGGGATATGCCTCGTGCAGCGCCGCCTTGGCGTCGTGGGCGGCGAAGGAGCCTTCCCGCACGATGCGCGCGAACAGCTGCAGCGCATCGTCGCCTTCCACAAGAGCCGTGCCCTCGGATGTCGCCAGCGCCAGCGACAACGCCGATCCGAACAGCGACTCCTGCGCCGGCTTCGAGAACGCCACGGCAATGCGCTCGCCGCGTGCCAGCGCTGCCTCTATGAGCTCGCGGGCTTGGTCCCCGCATGCCGGTTCGCCTATCTCCAGCGTGTTGCCGGCCGCGGGCGCAGGGGCGTCCAGGTCGGTCAGGCGCATCAGCTTTTCCAGGTGGGCGTTGAACCGCACGGCGCCGAAGGCTTCGGCCACCGCCTGCGGGTCGAAGCTCGGCCAGGCAACCTCGTCCACGTCAAGCTCGAAATCCAAGTCGGTCACGATCGTGGCTATCTTGCGCGAAAGGAATGCCAGGTCGCGGTTGTCACGGATGTTCTCCAGCTGCTTGCCCTTCAGCTTGTCCAGGTTCTCGTACACGCCCTCCATCGTGCCGTACTGGCTGAGCAGCTTCTGGGCCGACTTGGGCCCGATGCCCGGCACGCCCGGGATATTGTCCGACGAATCGCCCATGAAGCCCAGGTAGTCGGGGAACTGCGCAGGCTCGATGCCGTACTTCTCCTTCACGGCCGCCGGGTTGTACACGACCACGTCGGTAATGCCCTTCTTGGTGGTCATCACGTGCGTGAGGTCGGTGACCAGCTGGTTCACGTCCTTGTCGCCCGACACGAGCAGGGTCTCGTAGCCGCGTTCCTCGTCGCGGGCGGCCACCGTGCCCAGGATGTCATCGCCTTCCCAGCCCGGCACCTTCACCACGGGGATGTTCATGGATTCCAGCAGGCTTTCCACCACGGGGAACTGGCAGCGCAGCTCGTCGTCCATCGGCGGGCGCTGCGCCTTGTACTGCTCCATCGCCTCGATGCGGAACTTCGGCTTGCCCGCGTCGAAGGCGCAGACGATGCCGTCGGGCCGCGCGGTCTCGATGAACTTGAACAACATGGACATGAATCCGAACACGGCGTTTGTCGGCGTGCCGTCCGGCGCGTTCATCGTGGGAGGCACGGCGTGGTAGGCGCGGTGCATCAGCGAGTTCCCGTCGATAACGGCAATCTTCTTGGTCATAGGCAAACCTCTATTCTCTCGGTTGGGAAGAGTATATCGGAGTGAGCAGGCTCCTGCGACTTACAGGGGTTCCAGCTTCACGCGGGCGTTCACGGTCCGCGAGGTTTCCATGTCGTCGAACTGTATCTCGTAGGCGTGGCGTTCGGCATCGTAGGATGCTATGGTGCCCGCACCGAACACGGCATGGCGCACGCGCGTGCCCGCGGGAAACACGGGGGCTGCCTGCGCGCGCTCCAGCTGGCGGTCGCGGGCGCGCATGTAGGCACGGGCGTCCTTCACCAGCGAATCTTCCAGCGGCGTGTCGAAATCCACCAGGTCGGGGTCGATGTCCAGCACGAACCGGCTGGGATAGCGCGGCATGCCGTCGTGGGCCGTGCCGTCCGCGCAGGTAAGGAACAGGCCCGTTTCCGCGCGCGTTACCGCCACGAACGCCAGGCGGCGCTCTTCTTCCATGGCCTCGGTCGTCTGCGTCTTGCGCGATGGCAGCACGCCTTCGTTCAGCGCGCAGATGAAGACGTAGGGGAATTCCAGGCCCTTGGCGGCGTGGATGGTCATCAGCTTCACCTTGTTGGAGGAAAGCCCCTTGTCCAGGTTCGTCATCATCGAGGCATGGGCCAGGAAGTTGCCGGGCGTGGCCTCCTCGCCGCAGGTGGTCTCGAACTCGTACACCGCTTGGCGCAGCTCGGCCAGGTTGTCCAGGCGCTCTTGGCTGCCTTCGGTGCGCAGGGCCTGCTCATAGCCGCTCTTGTCCAGCAGGTCGGCCAACAGCTCGGATGCCGGGCGCGATTCTGCCTGGGGTGCGTAGCGCTCCACCAAATCCACGAACTGGCGGGCTTTCGTGCCTTTCATTATGGCGTTGTCCAGGTTGTCGCAGAGCGCTCGGTACAGCGAAACCCCGTTGCCCTCGGCATACTGGCGCAGGAACTTCATGCGCCGTTGCCCCAAATTGCGCCGTGGCACATTGGCGATGCGCTCGAACGACAGGTCGTCGCGGAATATGACCATGCGCAGGTACGACAGCGCGTCCTTCACCTCCTTGCGGTCGAAGAACTGCACGCCGCTGTATATGGCATAGGGAATCTGCGCTTTCACCAGCGCTTCCTCTACGGGTCGCGATGCGTAGTGCGCGCGGTACAGCACGCATATGCTGCGCAGGGGCGTGCCTTCGGCCACCAGCTGCCCGATGCGCTCGGCAATCCAAGAGGCTTCGTCGACCGAGCTCTTGCCGTGGTAGCAGCGCACCTTCTGCGCCGGGGGCAGCTGCGCCACGAGGTTCTTTGCGATGCGCTGCTTGTTGGCGCTGATAAGCGAGTTCGCCACCATGGTAATCTGTGGAGTGGACCGGTAGTTGTCGTTCATCATGACCGTGCGCGTGCCGCCGAAGCGCTCGTCGAATTCCAGCAGGTACTTCACGTTAGCGCCGCGCCAGGTGTATATGGTCTGGTCGGGGTCGCCGACGACGAACAGGTTGCCATGGTGCGCTTCGAGTGCCTCCATCAGCTCGTGCTGCAGCCCGTCGATGTCCTGGAATTCGTCGACCATGATGTACTGCAGGCGCTGCTGCCATTTCCGGCGCAGGTCGTCGCGGCGGCGAAAGATTTCCAACGTGAAGATTATCAGGTCGTTGTAGTCCAAGCCGAAGCACTTCTTCTGCTGGTGCAAATAGCCGTAGAACAGGATGTCGTCGGGTGATTCGGCCAGGTCGTACTTCAGCTTCAGGGCTTCGGG
>DMNP01000323.1 GCA_003452695.1 Eggerthellaceae bacterium | reverse complement strand
CCACGACGGTAGTGAGATTACGCACTGCCCGTACTGCCACCGCCTGCTCGTGCTCCCCAACAAGGAAGCCTAACAATGACGACGGCACCCGACAATTCAATGCAACTTGAGGGAAAAACGATCCTGCTGGGCATTACCGGCGGGATCGCCGCCTATAAGACGTGCAATATCGTGCGCCTGCTGCAAAAGCGCGGCGCACGCGTCAAGGTCGTTATGAGCGAGCATGCCACGGAGTTTGTGGGCCCGCTCACCTTTCGCGCGCTCACGGGCGAGCCGGTCGCCGTGGGTCTGTTCGACGACCCCTCCGACCCCATCCACCATATCTCGCTGGCGCAGGAGCCCGACTTGGTGGTCGTGGCGCCCGCGACGGCCAATATCATCGCCAAGATGGCCAACGGCATCGCCGATGACCTCATCTCCACTACGCTGCTTGCCACGCCGCGACCCATCGTGGTTGCGCCGGCCATGAACAATGGCATGTGGAAGGCGCCGGCCACGCAGGCCAACATGACCACGCTGCGCGAGCGCGGTGTCCACGTTGTGGGTCCGGGTAGCGGCTACCTTGCCTGCGGCGATGTGGACACGGGACGCATGAGCGAGCCCGAGGACATCGTCGAGGCCGTCTGCAAGCTGCTCGACCCCGCTCCTCAGGACCTTGTGGGCAAGCGCATCGTGATCACCGCCGGCCCCACGCACGAGCCGATCGACCCCGTGCGCTTCATAGGCAACCGTTCATCGGGCAAGATGGGTATCGCCCTGGCGGGGGAGGCCGCGCGCCGCGGTGCCGCCGTCACGCTCGTGCTGGGGCCGACATCGCTCCATGTCCCCTGCGGCGTGGAGTGCGTGCGCGTGCAGACCGCCGCAGAGATGCTGCAGGCTGCGCTGAGCGCCTTCCAGACGGCCGACGCGGCCATTTGTGCCGCCGCCGTCGCCGACTACACGCCTGCTGCCCCGGCGGACCATAAACTCAAAAAGGCCAACGAGCGCCTGGATCGAATTGAGCTCGTCGAGACCGTTGACATCCTGGCCGAGCTCTCACGCCAAAAGGGCGATCGCCGTGTGATCGGCTTTGCGGCCGAGACCGATAACGTCGTGGAGTACGCGCAGCGCAAACTCGTGCGCAAGGGTTGCGATGCCATTATCGCCAACGATGTCTCGCGCGCCGATTCGGGCTTTGGGACCGATACCAACAAGGCCTGGATAGTGAGTACAGCGGGCACGCAAGAACTTCCCGTACTAACAAAACCCCAGCTCGCAGATACAATTTTAGACTTGCTTCAAAATTTGTAAAAAAGTTCTTGCACAAGGACAAAGTTTCGGGTTACTATACTCCCTGTTGCGAGCGAGAGCAGAGCAACAAACAAAAGCTTCGGGACGTGGCGCAGCTTGGTAGCGCACTTGACTGGGGGTCAAGGGGTCGCTGGTTCGAATCCAGTCGTCCCGACCAGAAGTTTGCAGGTCAGGCACCTAGTGCCTGACCTTTTTTGTTTTAAGCAATTGCTTAATTTTGATTAAGCAACAGGGTGCCAAAAATCTACCTGCGCGATAATCGTCTTTTGCGGCTACTTGCGCGTTTTGCACGCGCCTGAGCCGATTTATTAACGCGATATGAATCTACATACGCGTACCTGGTATATAGCCGAGTACGGGCTGTATTTATCGCGGCGATTTACACAGATATAGCGACTGTAACGAACAAGCGTGTCGCTGTATTTATTCCAGTAGTTCACTTGATCGGTGGACAAGTGGGCTGTTGCAACGAAACGCAAAGCAGGATGGGCCCTATACGAGGACGCCGCAGGGGTAATGGAGGAGGAGTGCGGCAAGCGCTCTTAGAGCCGCTGTATGGCCTCATATTTCCTCAACCCGACTACCTGTGCCACGAACCCCAGCCGTTCGTTCAGTTGCCAAAAGAAAAGCCCGCGCGGGATTGCGCGGGCTTTTCACTAGACAGCTAGAAACACCAGGCGGGGCAGACGTCGCGGGGACCATCCGCAATGCTGTTGCTCCAGCTGCCGATGTTAACTACATAGCAAAAATCATTGGAGCCACGCGGATTCACCGAACGAGTCCAGCATTGACCGTAAGACGAAGCTCCAGAATAGTTCGACGTCGTCACGCCCTTGGATTTGTAGAACTCGTACTGGGTGCCATCGGACTGCACATTCCCGTATATCTCGGTCGTCGAGAGTAGGAAGATCTTGTCAGTCGTGACTGAGGGGGTGTCGGCCGAGGGAATGCCGACGCTACCGTCACCCTTGTTAGCGGTCATCTTCGTGACAGCCTTTACCTTCGACTGGAAATCGGCAGGCATCAGGTTCCAGATCTCGCCGGAGTTCATCTTCGCACGGAGCTCGGACTTCTCCCAACCGCCGGCGTTGGCTCTCGTGGCATTCATGCGGGAAGAAATACCCGTCGAGGTGGTGAGGAACGTCAGTCCCGCCTTGCCCGAGCCGTCGGCGAGGTCGTCGTGGTTGATGCCGATGATGCGGTAGGTCATCGTCTGGCCGTTTGTCAGCTTCACAGACCATTCTGTCTTTGCTTTCATTGCCGCTTCGGCCTTGGTGTATGCGACCGAGGACGTTCCGTTCTTTGCAATGTCGGTGGTAACAGCCTTCTGCTCGTCGAGCGTCCAGTTCTTGGCCTCCTTCTGGGCTACGGTCTTCATCGCCTCGCGGTAGGCCTTCTCCTCGGCCGAGATGAAGTTATCGCCGTCGGTGCCGGAGTCGACCGTGTTCATTACCTGGCTGAACTGGTTACGGATGGCTCCCGCCACGCCGGGACCAGCGAACACGATCACCAAGCCGATGACGGCGATAATCAGGACGTACTCGATAATCGATTGCCCTCGGAGGCGGGTACTCCTAGGAGATACCCCCCCCCGAAGGTTAATTGCCGCTGCATGCATATGCGGCTACCTTCGCTCAGGGTTTGCAATACGAGCCGAGCGTAGGACTATTTCAAAATGCCGCCTCGGTCTTGCCGCTGCGGCAAAACGTAACTTACCCAACGCCTACGCCGCACGACCGACCGCTCGCATATCCGAATTTGTTGCTCAACAAATTCGCAGGTAGCGTCAGTAAAATTAAGTTCAGAAGGCCGATGTAAACCGGTATTGGCCCAAGCTGTTCCATAAACCGCGAATACAGGAGGTAAGGTGATTGGGTAACTATAAAGTGGTCTTCAGGGATGATGGGGCCGGGGATTCGAGCCTGCTGAAATGGGAACCCGGATGCCCGGCGATGGTAACGGTCGTCCAGGTCGCGAGAAACGTCGACACCTCTGCGGCATATTTGCAGATAAAGATCGAGAATCTCTCAGCGGATATCTTAAACTCTATCTCCGGTATCGCCCATATCGACTATATCGATGGGTCCGCAGGCGATGTTCCCTTTTCGGAATTGGATTTCGACCTATCGCAATGCGAGCAGGGAGCCCTTAAGGCGACGGCGCTGCCGAGGGGAGATGTCGAGTCTGCATTCATCAAGCTGCTTCAAATCGACTCCCAGCAAGGGAAGTGGCACTCAACCGGAGAGCCCGCCGATGTACCCGAGCGGGAACCGCTTTCGATGAGCGAGAAGGCGATGACCGAGAGGGACCGTCAGCTAAAGGAGCTGCATGCCGACAGCCGAATCGCCGGCGGCAGCGCGCAGTTCCATCAGGGGTGGTGGGTGTGCGCATGCGGCTCCATAAACGTCGGCCGGGAAACCTGCCACAGGTGCAAATGCCATAAGAATCTCCTGTCGGACTTGCAGGACGAAGAATCCCTATGCAAATCAGCCGATATACGGTCTCAGAACATATACGACAGGGCCGATTCACTTATTGCCAGAGAGGAGAGTGTCGAAAACCTGAAAAAGGCCCAGAGACTCTTCGAGGGCATCTCTGGATGGAAGGACGCCAAAGAGCGTGCTGAGGAATGTTCAGAAAAGCTAGCCGTGCTCGAGCCGAAATCGGCAAAGAAGCGCAAACTGCTGCTATGCCTCGCTACGGCCGCCACCGTGCTTCTCGTCTTCTTTCTTACGGCGGGAAGACCGATAGCGATTAAGGCAATTACAGGACTGCAAAAAGAAATTCGTTATAGGGAAGCAATCTCGCTTTACGAAGGAGGTCATTTTAGGAAGGCGTATGCCGAATTCAAGTTGATTCGATCATATAGCGATGCGTCGGAGATGGAGGCGAAGGCCGCCAATGCCCTGGCGGAGGATTATGCAAAAGACGGGGATACTGACCAAGCTATCGAATGGTTCAAGAATGCGGACAATGAAACCGGCGCTCACGAGGTCGAATACGGGTACGTGAAGGAACACTATGACAGCAGCGATTCCAAAACGAAGGAATACCTGGACGAGCTCGTGGAGGCGGGCTATCGCGATGCCACCGAGCTCTATTCCGACCTTTACAAACTGGATGTAAGGATTCTTGTAAATTCCGATGAGAACGATACCGAAACATCCCTGACAGAAATCGGCTCGAAGTCGATGGGTGACGCCTATGTCCACGTTTTCGTTGACGGTGGAGACCGCTCGCAAGAAGAAGTCGGCATCCGCGTG
>DMNP01000403.1 GCA_003452695.1 Eggerthellaceae bacterium | reverse complement strand
GAAATCGAGCCGAACGACTTCTTGGCGTACCGGCACGAAGAGCTAGCCACGCCGGAGGACAAGGCGGTTTTCTTCTCGCTGCTTGAAGCAACGTTCTTCCCTGTGGAGTTCTTCTCGCCCCCCACCTGATGGCATGCTGGTTCCTATAGACGAGATCTATCTCGAGTCCGGCGAATTCGGGAGTGAATGGTGGGCGGAGGGCCTGTACTGCACGATGGACGTATCGCGCCTCTTGTCGGAGGGGTATCCTATCGGTCGGCGTTTCGACTTGCCATTCGACGATGGCGGCATCGCCCACGTGACGGTAACGGATATGGAATTTGACCTGAAGCCGCTATTATGTGTCGAGCCCGATCTCGACCGGATTATTTGGAAGACGAAAGGATGGGTCGAAGGCTATACGTGTGAATTCGTGCGAGAAATCGAGTTCGTGAGTGACAGCCTGAAAGTGGGGATGGGCTTCACTATGGCCCAGGTACCTGGCGACGTGGAGCTTGCAGATCGGTCCGCTTATCTGACTTCCCCACCTTGGGCGCCTTTTAGGGATTGGGAGGCCGAATACACAAAAACATGGCATAAAGCGGTAGATCAAGCAATAGAAACCTTCATGTTCGGCAATAAACGCTAGGCGGCTCTCAAGTGCGTTGACGTGCGAGTCCGGAGCAAGCGAGCCGAGGCTTGTTCAAGGCGGGAGAACCAAAATGAGGCGTGGTGTGACTTATGTATGATCCAGATTTGTGGAAGGCGCCCGAGCTGAAGAGCGCATCCCAATTCAGCTGGCTTCTTGCTGACATTAACGAAGAGCTATCCCGGCGTGAGTTGCGGGGTGACATCTATCTGGTGGGTGAAGCCGCGATGCTCTTTCCGTATGATGCCAGGCCCCGAGGCCTCGATTGCGTCGAGGCTATTCTCGCCCCCAGGTCTGAACTCCTCGAAATTGCAGAGATCGTTACCGCCGGTACGTTTCTCGAAGATGATTGGCTTCGCGATTCACCCAGAAAGCTTTCCGATATCCAAT
The DNA here is from genome assembly GCA_003452695.1 of Eggerthellaceae bacterium. Taxonomy (GTDB): domain Bacteria; phylum Actinomycetota; class Coriobacteriia; order Coriobacteriales; family Eggerthellaceae; genus UBA9715. The sequence goes on along the minus strand of DMNP01000403.1, from coordinate 1,792 downwards.
GTCGGGCTCTCATCCCCATCGTGCAATACGACTACCTTACGGTATGGCATCCGGGAGACAGGCGAATGGTCGCCATCAAGTTTCTGGAGGCATTCAGAAGTGAAGAAGCAGCACATGATGCAATGTTTCCCATGGGGCGAATGGGGATTTCCAGCAAAGAAGATCTACTGGCAATTGTTTCGGAGTCTTTCCCCGAATGGCGTGCGACTCAAATGCACGATTATCTTGCGAGGGTTCTGCTCGAGCGAATGCATAAAAACGAGGAGCCTCCAAGTCACTGACTCGATAGCAATGCGTACTAAAAGCGAACAGTAAAAGCAGGGGTTGGAGCTACGGAGTGGGTGGCTTCGACCCCTCATTTCGTTTCTGCATGACCCGATTTCGCACTTTCCCATCACCTGAAAGGCGATTTGTGACGCAGCCTTACTCTTCCACCCGTGGCAATTAACGCGGGCGAGCGCCACGCGCCCACCGACCGAAAGGCGGCATGGATGGATGGCAAGGAAAACGAGATCGCAAATGGTTCGGGAACAGCAGCGCAGATCCAGGCCCCGGAAGGGAAACCCGGTGAGGCGGCAGCCGGCGAGGCGGGGGCGCTGCAGGTGACACCTCCGACTGCGCCGAGCGCCGCGGCATCGAACCCCAGGCCGGCGGGCGCGCCCAAGCCCGCCGTCGACTACGCGGCCGAGCTCACCAAACGCGACGCGGACATCGCCGAGCGCGACGGCAAGATCGCGGAGCTCGAGGGCAGGCTGGCGGACGCCGAGAAGCTGGGCCAGCAGGCCGAAACGCTCAAAACCGAGAACGAGCAGCTGAAGAACCAGGCGGCGAGCGAGCGCATCGACTTCGCGTTGCAGCTGGCAGGCTGCCGCAACGTGAAGGCGGCCCGCGCCGTGCTCGACGACTACGACGGCGACGTGGAGAAGCTGAAGGCTGCGGAGCCCTGGCTGTTCGCAGCGCACGCCGAGAAGCCGGGCGCAACCGGTTTGCCGAACGCCGGCACGGCAACAGATGACGGCAAGGACGAGCGGCGCTGGCGAAAGCTCGTCGGGCTTCCGGCCAAGAAATCCGAATAGGAGGTGATTCATCATGCCTAACAGCATCGCATTCGCGAAAGCGTATATCCCCATAATCGACGAGGTCTACCAGAACGCGAGCGTGTCCCGCGTGCTCACGAGCAGCGGGCGTATCGTGCGCTCGACCCACAACGCGCGCGAGATCATGATTCCGAAGATATCCGTCTCGGGCCTGGGCGACTACACGCGCGACCAGGGGTACAAGACCGGGAGCATAAACCTCGAGTTCCAAACCCGGCAGATGAACTATGACAGGGGCATCAAGATCACGGCCGACGTCATGGACGTGGCGGAATCCGGAATCGAGGACTGCTTCTTCGAGGCGGGCGCCGAGCTGCAGCGCTGCCACGTGGCGCCGGAGGCCGACGCGTTCACGTTCAGCCAGATCGCGTCGCACGAGGGAATCGGCTACTCGACCGACGACTTCGGCAGCGCCACTGCCACCGACGTGCTGGCGAAGCTGCGCGACGTCACGAGCCTGATGGACGAGCACCAGGTGACCGAGGGCACGCGCTACCTGTTCATCACGCCGACGCTCAAGGGCGTCTTGGATGACTATAGCTACGCGAACCCCACGCGCTCCAACCGCGTGCTCGAGCGCTTCAGCCGCATAATCGAGGTTCCGCAGTCGCGCTTCTACACGGCGATCGACCTGCTGTCCGGAGACGACGAGCAGTTCGGCTACCAGAAGGCGGCCGGCGCCTACGAGCTGACCG
>DMNP01000023.1:7351-7844 GCA_003452695.1 Eggerthellaceae bacterium | reverse complement strand
ACCAGGTGGTGGCGGTAGCGCGTGAGCTGCTTGAGCCCCTCGGCGTCCTCGGGCGACACGCGCGTCGGGCCCAGGTTCTTGAACCGGGCGTACTCGGCGATCAGGAATGCGTCGACCTGGTCGATCTTGGTCTTGCGCAGCGTGTCGGCCTTGCGGAACGCGTCGGTGAGCACCGGGTTCACGATCGCGGCCTCGTAGCCGTGCCCGACCAGGAACTCCCACAGCGCCATCCAGTAATGCCCGGTGGACTCCATGACGACCAGGCTGCTCTCCGGCGCCGCGTCGAGCTCGCGCAGCCGCTCGAGCAGGGACGCGAAGCCCCGCTCGTCGTTTGCGAAGGCGAACGCCTTGCCGTGCTGCCTGCCATCCTCAAACCTGGCTCCCAGGACGTGCTCGTGCTTTGCGATGTCGATTCCGATGTACTGCTTCAAGGCCGCTCCTTCCGTCCGCGGCTCTCGGGCGAAGGTTCTCCTTCGGGTTCCGCGACACGCAG
>DMNP01000023.1:0-7291 GCA_003452695.1 Eggerthellaceae bacterium | reverse complement strand
CGCAGCCTCGTTGGATATGCGGCACCGAAGCCTTCCAGCCTTATTCGCGTCCAGTCGCGGGCCGGAGGCGCAAGCCTAGCGCACAGGACTAACTCCCAGGGAAACTGGTGCGCCCTCCGCCCATTGCACGCCCTTTATCCCATATTCGTCTCAGTCGGTAAAGAGCGCGGCCACTGCGTACGAAGTGGCACTACTTAATATACGAGGGAAGCGGCAATTAGTGTACACGCTTTTGATGGAGCACCATGAAACAACTGGTTGCAAATGTCAGAAAGTCGTGCGTAAATGAAGTGTGTGCACTAATCCAAGTATGAAAGTCCAGCGCCATCGGACGGCGGTGTATAGTGAGTGAACGACTGTAATCCCAGTTCAGAGACCTGCCGCGGATGGCTCTTTCATGGCGTCCTGCGCCGCTGCACGGCTGCATGTTGGAAAGCGCGTGCACTAATTTAGCTTCTCCCGCATGCAGCAGATTAGCGCGCATACTTTACCGGCTTGCTGCCAGCGACTATTCACGACCTGCGCTTTTGTCGTAACCGAGACGTGTGCGGCCACGTCGCCTTTACGTTGCCGTTGTTTGAACGCCATGCGGTGGGGCGCTACTGCGGGCGAGGCGGCCTTCCTGGACATCCTGCCCTTCGCTACGAGCCTCTTGACGTCCGCTCCCGCATCCACTGATGACGCGCTCTCTTTCGCGAACCGCAGTGCGTTACATCCGGTATGAGCAGTGGCCTCGCGCCGTCAGATAGGTATGACTTCCCTGCTCTATTCGAGAGTCTCTTTCCCAGCCTGCGCGACATATGCCTCGCGTAGGCTGGGGGGCATGCAGGCGAACATGTCAGCTGCCAGTTGGGTGGGGGTTGCCTGAATCTCGCCACGGAGCCATTCCACCATGCAGCCTATGTTGCCGTATGCGAAATGGCGCGCCTCGAAGCTGAGGGGCCGCGATAGCTCGGTCACGCCCAGGTGACGCTTGAGCGCCAACTCGTTCGCCTGCACGCTGAACTGCAGCAGGTAGCGCCAGATGGAGTTCTGTGCGTCTTCTTCGAACGCACGTCGGTAGAACGCCCTGCGCGCCCACAGCCGCTTATGCGCCTGCGCGTAGAGCTCTCGCGAATAGGGTGTCTGGCCATTGGCGGCCGACGAATAATCGCGTTCGAACATCCAAGCTACCAGGTCGTATTTGTCTTTGAAATGATAGTAGAACACGCGGCGCTCCACCCCGCAGCGTGCGCACAAGTCGCGCACGCGCACCTTGGACAGAGTCATGCGCTCCATCATCGTTTCCAGCTCGTCAGCAAACATGCCCTTTGTATCGCGCGTAGCTGCCATCGGCTCTCCTTATGGCGGCATGGGGCCGCCATGTCGCCTTTTTTTCGCAGGTGGAAGCGCGCAGCGGTGCTCCCGTGCCCGCCTCCGTGGGTTTCTGAATCTGCCTTTCCGCACGAAGCGCGCTAGACGAAAACCACCCATATGCGGATGGGCATGATTATCCTCTAGCAGCCGTACAAATTGCAATTATGAACGGTGCTTAAATTCAAGACCGTTAGTAAGATTTTCTCGGAAAGGAAATGCAGGCTAGCAAACGGAGGTATTCCAATGGAAGATAAAAACGAGACGTCTTTTCTCGACATGACGCATGAGCGCTGGAGCGTGCGCAGGTTCGCGCAGGAACAGATAAGCGACGAGCACATGTCCCGCATCTTGGAGGCTGGCCGAAACGCGCCGAGCGCGTGCAACTATCAGCCTCAGCGCGTGCTGGTGCTGCAGTCCGACGAGGCCATCTCGCGGGTGCGCTCGGTGACGCACTGGGCGTTCGATGCGCCGACTGTGCTGCTCGCGTGCGCCGACCTGGCCGAGTCGTGGAAGAACGTGGACGGGGCCGATTCCGCCGAGGTTGATGCGGCGATAGCGCTCGACCACATGATGATGGAAGCGTGGGAGTGCGGTGTCGGTTCCACCTGGGTGCGCGGCTTCGACGAGCGCATCATGCGCCAGGCGTTCAACATTCCGCCCGCTTGGAAGGTGGTTGCCATGATGCCGATGGGCTACCCGGCGGAAAACGCCCGTCCCTCGAAATGGCACTTCAACCGGAAAAGCGCCGAGGAACTCTATCGGTTCATGTAGCGCCGCCGATGATCGAGGAAGGTGTGTAATTGATATCGGTGGCTGTACCGTGAGAAATTAAAATAGATAAGCAATCCGCTGCAAATAACGGGTTTTCACGAAATTGGCTGCGCGCTGCCAAGAAAAGGCCGTGTGGGGGGGGGATTTGTTCGAAGGTCCGATGTCGCGACGTTTCACGCCAATGCTCTGAACAGCGACGATATGTGAATGCTTATTGCTGGTAGCTCGGAAGAGCGTTGGAAATCCCGCTACAAGGCTTTTTTCTGGCACGAAGGGGCGCAAATTGAAAAAACGGTTCTCGAAGTCCCCCGACAAGGCATTTTTCTGGCAGCCTTCGGCCGTACCGCGGGCGACCCGGAAACGCCGGAGCACCGGGCTGCCCAGCTTAAGAGACGGTGTAGCTGCCCGCGCCGGAGCTGGCGACGTGGACGGTGCCCGAAGTTGCCGTGCGGTAGACGGCGGCTCCCGTCTCCTTCAGCAGCTTGAGCACCTTCTTGTCCGCGGGGTCGTCTTCGCTGTCGGTGATTATGACGATTTGCGGCTGGACGCGCTCGAGGAACTCGTCGGTGAGCGAGGATTTCTTGCCGTGGCAGGGCATCTTCAAGACGTCGAAGCAACCAAGGGCGCCGGGGGCGCCGTTCAGATGCGCCGCAAGCCCGTCCTCCTCGAGATCGCCTGTGAAAAGATACGAATCGCTTCCCGCGACCAGCGTCGTGACCAGCGAGAGGTCGTTGTCGTTACCCTCGTCGCCCTTCGCGTCGAGGACAAATCTTACGGTCGAAGGGAAGACGGTAAGGCTCGCTTCGCCAAGCTTCAGCGATAGCTCGTCTGAGACCGATTGCGTCGCAAGCCCGAGCTGCTCGATCGAATCCATGAGCGTTCGGTAATGCTTGTCGGCCCCCTTGTAGTTCGGCAGATACACCTTGTCGATGGCGATGGCCTCGCCGATGGCGCGCATGCCGCCGATGTGGTCCCTGTCGTAATGGGTGACGATCACGAACTCGAGGTGTGCGACGCCCTTCTCGCGCAGGAACGCCAGCACGTTGCCCGAAGTCTTGTCGTATCCGGTGTCTATGAGGGCGGCCGCGTCGCCCGCTTGGAGCAAGATGCAATCGCCCTTGCCCACGTCGATCACGGATACGCATATGCTGCCCGATGTCGAAGAGCCGTTCTCCATGCTTTTCCTCCTTTGCTGCGCCCGTTTGCGGTGACAAAGGGGCGGGGGTTTTGTCGCCTTGGTGACAAAAGGGGGCGCGAAGAATCCCCTCCGTCCCCTGTTCGCGTCCTACTCGAACAAGTGCCAGCCGCGAACGGCGGCCTTTGCGGAATCGACTGCCGAGCGGGCCTTTCCCGTGACGGACTCGGTGATGTTGTTGGCGACCGAGGCGCTCGTTTCCTTGACCGTGTTCGCGACGCTCGAAGCGACCGATTCGCCCATCTCCTTCATGGTGTCGGTGACCGTCTGCATGAACTCGCTCGTGCGCATGAGCGAGAGCGCCTCGCGATACGACGTGCGCCTAATCGCCCGCATGCTCACGGGGCCGTCGGCGGCGGTCAGCCATTTCTTGGTGAGCACGCCCACGCGGAAGACCAGAAAGGCGCTGACGAGGCCCTCGGCCGTGGTGCCCATGACGATGCCGCCCACGCGCGCCCCGGCGCCGCCGCCCATCAGCTGGCCGAGCAGGTCGCTTAGGTCCGAATCCTCCACGCCGCCGATGATGAGCGCGCTTATCATGACGCGCGTGTAGAGCCTGGCAAGCCCCACGTTCGTCGGGCGGAATCCGCACACTTCCACGATGGCGCGCACCAGGTCCAGGCAGACCGAAAGCATGGTGACGGTGCTGATCAGCGGCGATCGCGAAACAGCCGAGATGAAGAACGCCGTGCTGGCGGCCCGCTTGGTCTCGGTGTCGATAAGCGGGATGCAGTGCGCGTTGAAGAAGTCGATGAGCGCATCGTCGGTCCGGTCGCCCTGCTGCAGGATATTTTCGAGTTCGGCGACTTCGTCGTCGGTGAGGTCGGTGTTGGCGATGAGGTTGTCGGCGAGCATCCGGCAGCGCCGCCGCTTGGCGTGGCCCTGCTCGTCGCGCAACTCGTACAGCGAGAAGATGGGGCGCTTGGCGACGTTTACGATTGGCCTGATTATCCCGACCACGACGAGCACCGCGATCAGCGCGTAGAACACCCCGCCGAGCACCGGGTGCGCGGCGCCCAGGTGGTCGCCCACGTTCAGCACGCCGCCGAGCATGGTCAGGGCGACGAGCGCGATGATGCAGGCCGCGACCATGACGGTGCTTGCACGCGGTTGGCGGGCGGCCTGCGCGGTTGCGACGGCCCCGCCGAGTGCGCGGATGCTTTGCTCGGATTCGGCCTCCCCGTCGGGCGCGACAGGCTCGATGGCCCCGCCTTCAGCGGCTTCCAGGTTTTCCGCCTCTGAGGGCGGCAGGGCTTCGGGCGCGTCGCTCTGGGAAGCCGCGCGCAGGTCCTCTGGCGGAAGCGGCACGTTGGGAATGCCGGTTTCGTTCATGCAACCTCCCCCGAGCATAACTGTCGTAGCGGAAGTTAATACTACTCCGCAACGGCGGCGATGTGCACGCACGGCTTGTAACCAGTTTCTATGTTGTTACGTTGCCCATTCCAGGCTAACCAAACGGCAAGATATCAGGGTTAAAGTGTGTCGCTAGTCAATTAGTGCGTACAAATTCGCCTTCAAATGAAGAGAGCTAAAGAGCGGAGCGGGCAACCTAGCTGCCGCTCCGCCGCATGCAAAACTATAGTTGCTCCCGATTGGCCATGAGCTCCGCGAAGCGCTCGGGCGAGACGCCCAGGCGAGATGCGGCGTCTTCCGGAGAGAGGAGCCCGTCGTCCACCAGGTCGGCGAACGCGGCGAGCTTGCCCTGCTCGATGCCCTGCTCGATGCCCTGCTCGATGCCCTGCTCGATGCCTTGCTTGATGCCTTGCTTGATGCCCTGCGCCTTCCCCTGCTCGATGCCCTGCTCCCAGGCCTCCTCGGCGATGCGCTTCTTGTACAGTTCGGTCTCGTATTCCTGGTCGAATAGCGTGAACATGATGTCCTCCACCTCCTGCCGCCTGCGCTCGAAGTACGGCACCAGTATACCCCGCTCCAGGCAGCGGCGCACCACGGCGGCGGGCTTGTCGCCCATCGGGACGCCTTCCTCGCGGCGCACCTCGTCGAAGATTCCCGCGAAGCTGACGTACTGGCCCACCACGTCGGGCGAATCCCCGCGCAGCACGCGGACTTTCAGGCTAAGCGCGCTCGGCTCGCCCCCGAGGATGTCGCGCTCGAACGTCAGCTCGTCGGGGACGCTTCTCTTGCCCGTGTACACGACGTAGAGCTCGGGCGCGGGGACAGGCACCACGGGGCTTGAGTGGAGGCTCCTCCCGAGGCTGCGGATGTGGCGGCGGTACGTCTCGGCGAGGTAGAGGAGCATGCGCGTGACGATGTTTGCCGACCAGGTCGTCTGCGACTCGACGAGCACCACCAGCCGGCCCGCCGCGACGAAGCCGAGGTCGTTGTACTCCCCGTCGGTTATCACGTGCTCGATGCTCACGATCTCGAGGTCGGATTCGGTTGTGGCGTCATCCTCCGGGTGCAGCGCGCGGTAGAGCTCGAGCAGGTAGTCCGGCTGCGAGAACAGGTCGCAAAACACGCTGTCCTTGCCGGTGCGGCGCAGCTTGGCGCCCTCGCTCGCGATTAGCTTGTCGTTGGCCATGGTTCATGCTCCTCTCCGAGGTCGGCGGCTGTCCTCCTGGAGGGAGTTAGGGTGCGATGGCGTAACCCGGGGCTTTGGGCCCCGCGCCCCAGCCTGGCGAGGCCGCGAGTGCCCCGCTTTAGGTTAATATGTTAGAACAAATGTTTGCATATTTGAGATGCTGAGTCAATCGAACAAACCGTGGATTTTCGAAGCTTCGCGCGCGTAATCGGTCAGGTCGTGCTGCACTACGCCGTCTTCGTCGACGAAATACCCCCCGATGGAAAGGGCACCGAGAGAGCTGCGATCGTCGATGCTTGCGCGAAGCTCTCGGGTGGGCAGCCGGTCTAGGTTTGCGGAGCCGAGAAGCGCGCCGTCGATTCCGAATACGAGCAGCGCGTCGTCGACGACCTCTGCAAGCACGTCGACCATTTCGCCTAGAGGCTGGTGGCTGGCGGCGGCGTGCATCAATCGCTCGTCGATTCGGCTATAGAAATCGAAAGCCGAGAGCACCTCGTTCAGCAGCTCTTCGTAATCCGACCCGCGGCACACGATGTGGTTCTTGCCGTTGGCAAGGATGAGGGCGTTGGAGTAGCTCGGGTCTTCGAGGTAGTCGAGCGCTTGGCCGATGTAGACGTATTCTTGCGAGGAGCGGTGACGCCCGCCCGAGATGAAGCGCATGCCGTGAACCGTGAGTGCGTCGTCCTGTATGTTGCTTTCGATGTCGTAGCGGTTCAGATATCGCTCGATCATCGACATGCTGATGTTCATGGTCATCCTTTCCCGTATTCGTCCATTATAGCCAAATGACATGGGCCAGTTTCGGTGAATATCGTCTTCTGTGGACGTAGCGCATACGCTGTAGACGAGGGTATTATGAGGTCACCACATGCGCAGATGGTTAAAGAGTGTTCGGTATTTCCTTTCGTCTCTTCAAACCAAAAGGAGTGTGCAATCATGAGCGATCAGCCGCAATTCGACTTCAAGGGCAACTACCTCAAGTTCCTGCGTCACGAGCCGACGCCTCTTGTTCCGAACAGCTTCGTGGGCAACAAGGTGATGGGCTTCGGTGCCGTCAACGGTCCGGCCATCGAGAAGGGCGCCCAGTTCGGCGACCGCATGGACGGGTTCGGCAACAAGTGGGAGTACCCGATTACGGGCGACGGCGCGGGCGTTCCCGACGTGAGCGTCACGCCGCTCGACGACATCTGCGAGTGGCGCGAGCAGGTCACGATTCCCGACCCCTCGACGTTCGACTGGAAAGCCTCTTACGCTATGGAGTGCAAGATGATCGGCGAGCCCAATAGGGATTTCGAAGCCGTCGACTTCGGGTTCGGCAACGGCGTGTTCGAACGCCTGGCCGCACTCATGGGCTTCGAGGAGGCGCTCATCGCCATGGCCATGGAGCCCGAGGCGACCGAGGGGCTCTTCACGGCCATCACTGACTACAA
>DMNP01000089.1:3380-7218 GCA_003452695.1 Eggerthellaceae bacterium | reverse complement strand
TGCGCATGGAGCAACGTGCGCCGCGTCGAGCTCACTTCACGGGCATCCATCGCTGCCTACCAGCAACGCGGAAGACACTGTGCGCGGCCCGAACCGCGCATTCCACGCAGTCTAATGCGTTTCCGGCCCGAGCTGCATCAGATTGCGCGGAATGCGCGATTCGCGCTTCCATGCTCCTGCTGAGCAAGGGGCGAACTGCGACTATTCGCTACTCCCCAATGCTTGGAACTAGCGTCCTGTCGTAGCGCCCCGTTATGGCGTCATGTGTTTCGTAGAATATGCCCCGCACCAGGGTTGACGGGGCATATTATCTAACACCGCTACAGCTCCTGCAAGGGCGAGATCTCCGAGGCGCCCCGAACCTGTTGCGCGACGAGAAGGGAAAGCACCGCTTCGGGGCAAAAACCCAACGAGCTCTGGATAACCGACGTCACCGAGTTCCACTCCCGGCCGGCAAGGTGCGCCTCTCGCCCATCGTGGGCTGCTTCGACGGAGTGCTGAACGGAATCTCGTCTTCGCGGCTACCGCATAGCCGCCGCTACGCCGTCAGTCCTCGGCCGGATCGGGCGCCGGTTCCTGCCCCTCCAACGCCAGCCGCTCGACCTCAGCCATGCGCCGGTAGAAGTCCTCCGGGTGCCTGCGCTCGCCGAAGCCGCGCACCCGCACGCAGCCCCCGACGCGAGCGAACATGATCCGCATTGCCGCCTTCGCGCCGCATGCCGCGCGGGGCTGGTAGTGGCAGCACTCCCAGCCCTCGTAATCGTCGGCCAGGCTGCTGACGTCGACCCTGCCGTCCACGATGAGCCCGAGCATGCGCACCGTCGCGACGATGGCCGCCTCGAAGCCCCCCGGCTCGGGGAAGGCCGCAGCCACACCGACGACGTCCTCGACGAGGCTCCTCGGGTCGAACTGGACGCCCTCGACAGAGGCCAGCGCATCAATCGCCCCGAGGACCTGCTCCGCGCTAGCCACGCGCAGCCGCCTTCGCGAGCGCGCCCTCGTTCTCCAGGAAGTACGCCTTCGCGGCCCGGGCCAGCTCGTCACCCGACATCCAGTCCTCGCGACCCGCTCGCACCTCGAACATTGCGCGGATCGAGAAGCGCTCGTTCTGCTCCTCGAGCTCGGAGATGTAGTCGACCACGCGGCGCATGCCCTCCTCGGAGATCACCCATGCGGTGCGCTCCCCGTGCTCGAGCAGCTCCATGAACTCGTTCCTCTCGAGCTTCTCGCGCCACCCCTTGCCGCGCGCGAACTCCGAGAGCGACACGCGTCCGTCGTCGTATATGCGCGAGCGGACGTCGGAGAGCCTCTCGGCGGTAGCCATGCTTGTCATGTCTCGTCCTTTCGACTAGCGTAATCTTTGCGCATATTATATCACATTATTTTGTGATTTTACATCAACATCAGAGTCTCCGGCAGGAAACCGATGTTCCCTTCCGCTGCTGAGGTCGCGCTGAGCTTGAAGCGCAATGCTCGTGAGATCACCTTGCGCTCCTCGCGGATCATGCGGACGTAGGCGCGCACGCGCGCCTCGGAGACCTTGACACCCTCCTCGGTCGTCAGCCGCTCCCAGACCTTGTGCGCGGTGTGGCGCTGCTTGCGCCAGTTCTCGGCGTCCTCGTCGAGCCATTGCTCGATGAGCGGGCGATAGGGGTCGAGCTTGGAAGCCCGCCTCTTCTGCACTGGCATCTCCGGCGACAGGTCGTCGGCTTCGACGTACTTGTACACCGTGTCCCGGCTCACGCCGACGGTGCGCGCGATGGACGCCACGCTCTCGCCCTCCCTCTTCAACTTGCGTATATCATCGTGGTTCAATTGCTCTGCGAATTGCCGTATCATGTCGAGCATGGGCCCTCCTCCACGTTGTCGGTCTAGTCAACTGCAACTGTAGAGGAGGCTCATTTTCTCTGCGGCTCAGGCACGGGACAGCCAGAGGGTTTTATATCCACGCTGGTCTAACAGAGAATTTCTTTAAGAACTGGGGTTAGCTTTGCGCGTTTGAATAAAACTGCCAGGTCAATTTATTCAGTGCGGATTATAAAACTAGGGCGAAACCGGCTTGCGGCTTCGCCCTTGCAAAACCCGAAGGTTTTTACATCTGATTATATTTCTACTCCATGGGGGCCCAGATGTCAACGAGCTTCCAGATGAACTCGAAAAACGACACGATGCTGTTGTTCTTGGTTGATTGCAATCGCAGGCTGGACACTGCAAGAGAAAACTGGACACCAGGGCGGTTTCGGCGTTTGCGCAGGGGTTAATCGTCTTCAAGCGTCCAGGTTACTTGCAATTCGCCATCTGAAGGGTCGATTTTGACGCGTCCTGCAAACCCTTCTTGGACTGTCGCTCGTTTACCGGGCATGCTGGCGCCGGCCTCCAACGATGTTTTGCAAAAGCAAGTTGGACGCCCGGGCGGTTCGCTATGCCCCCCGGCCCGTTTGCGGTTAGAATCTTGTCGTTACAGCCCGAGCAGGCCCGGCTTCATCACGACGTCGTCTGGCGGGACGGCGGTGACGCCGAGGCTCTCGAGCAGGTTGGCGGGCAGGACCAGGGACGCCAACGCTATTGGCGCCGCGCCCTGGCCTGCCCGCACGTAGGAGTTCACGTGGCTGCAGGCCACCGACACGTCCCGCTGCGTGAGCGCGTCGAAGTCGGTGCCCTTGGGCAGTATCTTCCTGAGCTCCACATGGTTTTTCTCGCACGCGCCCTTCTGCCCCGGCTTGACCGGGTCGCAGTAGAACATGCGGGTGCGCCTGGAGCCGTCAAGGCCCGCCTCTATCTTCGAGTAGTCCAAAAACTCGCTGCCGCGGTCGCCGAGCATCGCCGGGAACACGTCGGCAAACGAGCCCTCGCAGTAGGCCTCCACCGCGTCGAGGGCCGCCTTCACGTGCGCCTGGGTCCTGGCCGGCAGCAGCACGTAGATCTGGAAGAACAGCCGCACGAAGTGCAGCGAGAGGATGCACTTGGAGTTGCGGCGCAGCCCCTCGACGCAGTCGACCTGCACGGTGAGCAGGCGCAGCTCGTCCGGCAGCGCGAGCCAGTCGGCGTAGGTGCGGCCCTCCAGGCTCATCTTGGGTCCGCCCTCCGCGCGCCTCTTGCGCGGCGCGTACTTCACCTTCTTCGGCAGCTCTATGTTGGCAAGGCCCATCACGCCCTTGTCCATGTAGTTGTAGAACGTGCGGACGCACACCGGGAACCCGTCGCCGTGCACGGCCCATATGGCCTCGAGGCTGTGCCCCTGCGCGAGGAGCTTCTTGACGGTGTCGACCATCATGCGAAGCTCGCGGGGCTCGCAGGCGACCCCGAGGTGGGCGGCCCTCAGCCTCGCGTCGTGGGCGTCTTGGGCCTTGGAGGCCACGTAGCGCGCCTTCTCGTACGTGCAGTAGGCCCGCTTGGCGCAGCATGCGCAGACAAACGGGGCCCTCTCGCGCTTCTCGCACGTGCGCTGGTCGAACTTGCCGCATAGGTCGTAGCACCTCTTCTTGCCGCAGCGCTTGCACGAGGCGGCGCCGGAGACGCACTTGAAGCAGAGCATCACGACCCTGCACTCAGCGTAGCCCGCGCATCTCGACTGGGCCTTCTGGGGCATGGCCTTCGGCTTGAAGAAAGACCTGTTCAGCCGGACCTCGTTGGAAACGGTCGTCGGCGACACGTTGAGCTTCAGGGCGATGGCCCTGAACGACTCCCCTTGCTTGAGCATCTCTTCGATCTCGCATCGGTCGTCGAACGTGAGTTGCTTGCCCTTCCCCTCCGGCATCGTGACCACCTCCTCTCCGGGCCGGGGAGGAAACACGACCATAGGCGAAAACGGCGAAAAGCGGAAGGGGGCTACGGCGTG
>DMNP01000089.1:0-3300 GCA_003452695.1 Eggerthellaceae bacterium | reverse complement strand
CACGCCGTAGCCCCCTTCCGCTTTTGACTCTTCCTGCAGCGTTAACCTGGACAGCCGTTCAGAAAGCAAATTCAATCAAGGTGCTGTTGTTCTTCAGGTAGTCATCTGTTTTCGACACGTTATCCCTGCCTCTTGTCTCGCTCGAATCTTGCCGCAGCTCCGCAGCCGCCAAGATCCCTCTTTACTCAAACGGGTTCACGACCTCAACGTCGAGGAACGCGAAGTCCTTGACGTTGCGCGTGGCGAGCACCGCGCCGTTCGCAGCGGCGATGCCGGCGATCATCATGTCCTGGACGCTCGGGCTGAACCCCGACGAGTGCGCCTGCCAGCGGAACTCGGCGGACTTCCAGGCCGCCTTCGCGTCGAAGGGCACTATCTTGTCGGCGTACGACGAGGCGAGCGCCTCGACGGCCCGCGCGAAGCCCTCCTTGCGCCTGCCCTCCGGCAGCCTCAGCACGCCGTAGCGCAGCTCGTCGAGGGCGACCGACGGCAGGTAGAGTTCGGCCTTGTTCGCGTCGAGCCACCCGATGACCGCGGGGCTCGGCTGCGCCTTCATGCGCTCCGATATCACGTTGATGTCGAGCAGGTACATGGCTACTCCCCGAACGAGAAGTCTCGGGCGGGCTCGCGGGCGGGAGGCTCCAGGTCGGCGCCGCCGAACTCGTCGCGCGCCCGGCTGAGCACGTCGATCCACGGCTCCCTCTCCTCGAACAGCGCGTCGTTCAGGATACGCAGCGCCTCGGCGTTCTGCGTTCTGCCGTTCCTGATGGCCCGCATCTGCAAGGCCTGCTTGGTCTCGGCGGGAACGTCCCTGATGAGCAGTTGCGGCATTTCCAACCTCCTTCGATAGCTTTGTAACAATGATATCACCATCCGTCGGCGCGTTCCAGCAGAATCGACGGCCGCCCCCGTCTCGTAACTCAATCGCTCGGCGCAGCTACCACACCGCTTCCGAATCGGCCAGCAGCTCAAGGCCGATCGATGCCCCTCCATCTACGGCCTGCCGACTGTCACCGACCCCTGACGTTCCATGCCCGACCTCACGCCGGCTTCCCAAGCTCCAGCCACTCACCACGTACGGCCCCGCATCCCCCAACCCTCCGCGCGACCTCCCAATCCCCGCAACCGCCCCTCAAGCGCATCCCCGGACAAGCGGAGCCTCCCTGTTTCAAGTAGAGGACGTCGGGGCGGTTCGCTGTAGGTTGGGCATTGGCTTGCTTGTAGCGGATGGAGGATTTTTCGATGTATCGTTCGTAGTCTTTCAGGTCGCGCTGGCAAAGGATGCGGGCCAGCATGCTCTTGCCGCTGCCCCTAGAGCCGACTATTCCGTTCATGCCCGGAGAGAAGTCGAGCGCGCAGCCGATGAACTTGTCGTCGTCGGGGTCGCGGCAGGCCTCCACGCGCGTTGCGGGCTCGATGAGCTCGAGCTTGGACACGAGCACCGAAAACGCGTCTCCGCGCAGGCGCCCACCCTTTCGCTCGATCATCCTGTCGACGACCCTCGAGTACTCCTCGACTATCTCGTCTGTGGCGCTGGCCTGCACCTCCGAGTCGACGACGGCCTCGACGACGCGCCGGGGCGCCCCTCCGAAGAACACGCCGGCATGACGACGTTGGTGTCCACGACCGCCCTCATCGGCGCGCCTCCGCGCGGACCTCGGCGATGGCGCCGTTCACGTCGGCGGGGGTGAGGCCCGCGCCCTCGGCCCAGGCCTGCGCCTCGTCGAGCCAGGACTTGAAGTCGTCCTCGGTCGGGACCTTCACGGGCTTGAGCATCACCGTGTCGCCTATCGCGTAGGCCGCGAGCTTGTCGCCGCTCTTTATGGAGAGCGCCTTGCGGATGGGGGCCGGGAGCACGATCTGCCCCTTGGTCGAAACCGTCAGCACGTCGACTGCCATGATGGCACCTCCTTTGGTAAGAATGTCTTACACGATTATACAGCATCGTGACGGTGCGATAAACGCCCGGCAGAGGGGCTTTCCCGAGCGTTCGTACTGAGCAGCTTGGATAGCATCTTCGACGTGATGCAAAACAAGATGGGCATCGGGCGTCGGCTGTGTTCGATAGACGAGCTTTTCAGCAAAACATCGACAGCCGTCAGGGATACGGAATTCGCCTACATCTTGCAATCGAACGTGTTCGGGCGAGATTGCGGATATTGAGTCGTGGGTCAGTCGGCCAGGTGCGGCGATTCAATTCCGGGAGGCGGTAGGACATCTTGCCGGATTTGCCGAGGGTGAAGCTGCAGACGGAGCAGATCATGAAACGGCTATTTGAGCGGACCCTGGAACAGAAGGCTGTGAGAGCCCATGCGAACGAAGCGGATGATCGGGTTCGTTTTGTGGGGCAGGTACAGGACCGGCACGTCGACCTTGCCGCCCGAGAGGTGGAAGTCTATGCGCCCGTTGTAGTTGCCGCCGGCGTTGGTCGGCGGATGCGGGTTGTATTCGGCGGGGACGGTTCCCGTGGCGACGAGTTCGCGAACGGCGGCTTTGAAGTCGTCGAGCAGTTCGGGATGCGCCATCATCTCACGCTTATAGTCGGCCTTGAAAGTCTCGTCGTATTTCAGCCCGTACGCCATGGGTCTCACGCCTCGAGGGATGCAAAGAACTCGTCGGGGTCGGTGAAGCCGGGGTCGTTGTCGGGGATGAGGCCGGCCGCCTTCGCCTCGGCGCGCAGCATCGCCATGCGCGTCTCCTCGGTCGGCACGTTTCTCGGCGGGACGATCTCAAATGGGATGCGGCGCTGGTTGATCAGCTGCTTCACGGCCATGGCCAAGTAGCCGTTGAACGATATCCCCATCGACTTCAAAAGGTCGGTCGCCTCGATCTTGTCGACTTCGTCGAATCTCATTGTCGTTGCAGCTGACATCCTGGCCTCCTGTGCTCTAACTGATGTCAATATTACATCATACGGTTGCAAATAGCAATCAATATATACGAAACCTATGCTTTGGGAATGGGTCTGGGAATGGGTCAGTCAGCCAATGCTCCCCGTCCCTATGCGGCAAGGCGCGAAGCTGCGTGCATATCCCTAGATGCGCGGGCAGGCAGGATTCCCCTCAAATTCACGGTTTCTCCACAAGCAACGAGAGAGGCGGCGTCCTGGGCCCGCCGCTTCGCGCAGGCGGCCTCCCCCGATGTGACAGCCGGTACCTGGTACCGCCTGTCACACCGTCGTCGCGCCCTTTCTGCCACGGACGGGGCTGCGCCCCGGGCTAGCCGGCCACCTTCACCGGGGACTCGGTGTACGAGAGCACGCCCGCGTAGGTCGCGCCGCCCGATGAGCGCAGGGGCCTC
>DMNP01000290.1 GCA_003452695.1 Eggerthellaceae bacterium | reverse complement strand
TGCAGAATCGCCCTCACCCCCTCCCGCCCCGGCTGCCGGAGGGCCGCGGGCGCTTCCGGCGCCTCTGCGACCGGCGGCGTGCCGTCCGTTAACTATGCGATTGCGCGGCTTTCCTCTTGCTGTCGAGCCCCTTGTTGCGTGCGAACACGGCCCAGTTCACCAACAGGGCGACGAGGTTTATGAAATACACGGCCAGCACCCAGTTCACGTTGCCCCCGACGAACTTGGCGGCGATTCCCGCAAGGTATCCGAACGTTATCAGCGCAAGAAACATCCACGATGTTCCGACGGCCGTTTTCGATTTCCAGGCTTTCATGGCGTTTATCGGCCACGACAGACCGAAGCAGATAAGCATGATTGCCTCGAGTATTGCCGACATGACGATATTACCTCCTTGCATGTCTGCAGATGGGCTTCGCGGCCTGTGCGCCCGCGTTTTTCGGGCGCATCGCATGGCCGCGTGCGTTTTCCGTGCGCGCTCTCTCGAAGGGACGACGCGCGTGTCCGCATGTTATGCAGACACGATGTTATCGGGTTGCTCTCCGCGCGCGACGCGCGCTATGTTGTTCCAGATGTTCGTCCAGGCACGGCGGAACATGCCCTCGGTCACTCCGCCGATGTGCGGCGAAAGCACTACGCGCAGGGCGGCTGCGTCCGACAGGGTGACAAGCGGATGGTCTGCGGGCACGGGCTCGGGGGAAAGCGTGTCCAGCCCCGCAGCCGCAATCGTCCCCGCCTCCAGTGCCGTGGCCAGCGCCACCTGGTCGACGATTTCGCCACGCGCCGTGTTAACCAGGATGGCATCTTGTTTCATGGTGGCCAGGAATTCTGCGTTCACCAGGTTTTCGGTTTCGGGCGTGACGGGCACGTGAATGCTGACGATGTCGCAGGTGCGCGCAAGCTCTTCGAGCGGCAGATAGCGCACGCCCAGCTGCTGTTCCGTCTCGGCATTGCGTTTCGTGCGGTTCCAATAGGCCACATCGCAACCGAAGGCGTTCAGGCGCTTGGCGGTTTCCCGCGCGATGGCCCCCATGCCGACCAGGCCGACCGAGCAGTCTCCGAGCTCGCGAATGCCTTCCACCATCAGGCGTTCCTTCACTTGAATCTGTCGCCCCGCGCGCACGGCGCGGTCGCCTTCTACCGCATGGCGCAGGCAGGCAAGCATGAGCAGCACGGCCTGTTCGGCCACGGCCCCGGCGTTCACGCCTGCGTTGTTGCACACGACGATGCCGCGCTCGCGTGCTGCAGCCACGTCTATCGCGTTGAACGCAACGCCTTCGGAATGAATGAGCTTCAGGCTGGGGAAGGCGTCCATCAGGCCCGCGCTTACTGGGCTGACCGCATCGGCTGCGATGAAGTCCACGTTGCCCGCGTGCTCCGCGATTTCGTCGTCGGGGGTGCCGCGTTCCGCGACCACCACCTCAGTTTCTTCGACGATGGCCAGGTCGGGCAGGTATTTCCTGAAGCGGTTCTCGTCGCCGATAACGAGCAGTTTCATGTGCGCCTTCTTTCGTTTTGGGGGTTCCCGTTTTCCAGCCGTTGCTGTGGCGGGGTTCCCGCTTTGTGTCCGCATATGCAAGCAGGCCACCGGTTTCCCGATGGCCTGCGTTTCTCGTGGTGGACGCTACTGGATTTGAACCAGTGACCCCCGCCGTGTGAAGGCGATGCTCTCCCGCTGAGCCAAGCGTCCTAATGCATCCCGTATTCTAGCGCCGCAGCGCCAACCGTGCAACACCACTTCGCAAAATCGTCGGAATGATACATTACCTCAGAGGTCGAACCCGCACTGGCGCAGGGCTTCGTAGGCGCCGATGGCCACGGCGTTGGACAAGTTCAGCGACCGCAGCCCCGTGCGCATGGGGATGCGCACGCAACGGTCGGCGAAGCGGGCCAGGATGTCCGGGTCGATTCCGGCGCTTTCGCGGCCGAACAGCAGGAAGGCATCGGGGCCGTACGAAGCGTCGGTGTACAGCTGGTGCGCCTGCCCGGTGAAGAGGTGCAGCTCTCCTGTGCCGTGTGCTTCCAGAAAGGCGTCGGTGCAGGCCCAGCGCACGATTTCCACCTCGTCCCAGTAGTCGCAGCCAGCACGGGCCAGGTTGCGCTGCGTAAGGCGGAAGCCCAAGGGTTCCACCAGGTGCAGGGTGAATCCCGTGCAGGCACAGGTGCGTGCGATGTTTCCGGTGTTCTGCGGTATTTCCGGCTCGAGCAGGACGATGTTCATGGTTCGGCGGTCCTAGGCGCTGCCTGTCTGGCGCGCCATTTCGGCTTCCAGCTCCTCGTTCAGCAGCAGCCATTCCTCTTCGGCATGTTCGATGCGCTGCTTCAGCTTGGCATGCTCGGCGATGACGTCGCTCGCGGCATCTTCGCGCGTGTAGAAATCGGGGTCTGCCAGCAGGTCCAGGACCTCGCTCATGCGCGCGTTGTCTCGTTCCAGCTGCTTGTCCAGTTCGGCGATGCGCTTTCGATGGTTTTTCAATGCGGCGTATGCGCGGTTGCGCGCCTCGGCTTCGCGCCGTTTCTGCTCCTTCGACTTGGGAGCGGATCCTTTGGGAGCCGTGAGCGGGGCAGGGCTGTCGGGACGCTTTTCGCCGCGGTGCCGCCGCACCGTCACGGTGGTCTGCGCGCCCGCGCTGGCGCCCGAGCCCGATTTCGATGCGTTCTTGGCCGTAACGCTGGATTTCGCCTGCGAATTGTGCCCGAGCGTGCCCGATTTGCCGCCTCCGGCTGCGCGCGACTCGTCCACAACGCTGCGGTCCTCGTCTGCTTGGCCGGTCTTGAACAGGTAGTAGTCGTAGTCGCCGGGGTAATCGGTTAGCTTTCCGGGTTTCACTTCCACGATGCGGTTGGCCACGCTGCGGATGAGGTGGCGGTCGTGCGTGATGAGCAGTATGGTGCCCTCGAAGTGCAGCAGCGCCTGTTCCAGCACGTCTGCGCTGGATATATCCAGATGATTGGTGGGCTCGTCCAGGCAGAGCAGGGGGGTTGGCGCCACGAGCATCTTGGCAAGTGCCAAGCGGCTCTTCTCGCCGCCCGACAGCACGCTCACTTTCTTTTCCACGTCGTCGCCTGCGAACAGGAACGCGCCGAGCAGCGTGCGCACCTGCGCGATGGTCCAGCCCGGCGCCACGCGGTCCAGTTCCTCGAACACGGTGTTTCCCGAGTTCAGCTCTTCCAGTTGGTGCTGCGCGTAATAGGTTTTCGTAACGTGCGTGCCGTACGACACCGTTCCAGCATCGGGTTCTAGCGCGCCGGCGATCATCTTCAGCAGCGTGGACTTGCCGGCCCCGTTGGGGCCGACCAGGGCCACTTTGTCGCCGCGGTACAGGTGGAAGTCCTGGCCGTCGTACACGACGTTGTCGCCGTAGCGTTTCACCAGGCCCGTCGCGCGCACCACTTCGTCGCCGGTTCTCGGCGGCTGGTTGAAGTTGAAATGCACGGTCTGGCGCTGTTCGGGTATGGACACCAGGTTGGCGCGCAGGCGCTCCAGCTTCTTTTCGCGGTCCTGCGCCTGGCGCGCCTTCGTGGCCTTGTAGCGGAACTTCTCGACGAACGCCTCGAGCCGTGCGATTTCCTCGAGCTGCTGCTTGTGTTCGGCCATCAGCTGTTCGATGCGCGCCTCGCGTGCCCGCAGGTATGCCGTGTAGTTTCCCTTGTACAGCACGAGCTGGCCGTTGTCTATCTCGGCCACGCGGTCGACCATGTTGTCCATGAAAGCGCGGTCGTGCGAAACGACCACCACGGCGCCCGCGTATCCGCGCAGGAAGCTTTCGAGCCAGCG
>DMNP01000300.1 GCA_003452695.1 Eggerthellaceae bacterium | reverse complement strand
ACGTCCACCACACGCCCCACTCGAAGCGCGTCCAGAGGTCGCCCGTGATCATCGTGAGCACGACGAACAGCAGCGCGATCTCCATCGCGACCCGAGAGCACGTGTCGAACCGTTGCTCGCGCGTCATCAGGAACCGGATGCCGTAATAGGCCCCGAACGCGAGCGCCACGAACGACACGATGGCGACCGGCATGTGGAAGTAGAAGATCTTCTGCGACAGCAGCTGCTGGTGCGTGACCATCGTCTCGCCGACCAGCACCGGCGCGCTCAGGGCCGCACCGTTCACCGGCGCCGCCCATAAAAACGCCAACAGGAACCCGGCAGTCGTCAGCACCGCGCCCGCCACGAGCGCGGGCACGACCAACCTGTCGGGCCATTGCCCCGCCTCGGGCACGTTCGGCCTCTTATCATCCATGCTCCCCTCCCCTTCCCCGCCGTCCGAGCGCCCCGTCCCATGTCGGCGAACGGACGACAGCAGCAGATGCTAGGCGCTTACGACGAAGTCGTACAACACCCAGCATACCAGCAACATGACCACATCGTAGCCGCACGCCAGCACGAGCGGCATCGTGAAGTAGTCCGTCCAGAAGTCGGTTCCCGCAATGGCTGCGGTCGTCGCGGTAACGCATGCGTACAGCAGCGGATAGACCAGCGGAATGAACAGCACGGCCAGCATGACGTCCTTGCTGCGCGTGTTCATGGTTATGGTCGAGAGCATCGTGCCGATGCCCGCCATGCCCACCGTTCCCACGAGCAGCGGGACCACGATGCAGGGGAACGTGGGAGCCACGGGCTGGCCGGTCATGAAGAAGAAGTAGAACAGGGGAACGACCACGATTTCAACCGCAAGCATGAACAGGATGTTGGCGGTGGCCTTGGCCAGGAACACCACCGAGCGGTCCAGCGGCACGAGCAGGATGCCTTCCATGCACCCCTGCTCCTTTTCGTGGGCGAACGAACGCCCCAGCCCCAGCAACGAAGTGAACACGACGAGCACCCACAGCAGCCCCCCGCCCATGTGCATGATGTCCAGCCCGTTGGCGGTAAGCGCGAGCGTCGCGCCGTACACGATTATCACGAGCAGGGCGTATATGCCCATAGAAGACAGCATTTCGCGCGTGCGGAATTCCCGCCGCAGGTCCTTGCCGAGCAGCGTGCGGTACTGCGCGAAGGCGGAAGGGATGTTCGAGGGTGCGGGCATCAGGCCACCCCCATGCCCACGGTATCGCGGTACAGCTGCGCGAAATCGCCGTAATCCAGATGGTCGCGTGGCGCGAAGCGCACCACGCGTCCCCGTGCCATCACCAGTGCATGCGTGCACATCTGAAAACCCTTTGCCAGGTCGTGGCTGACCATGACGAAGGTGCGCTCGTCTCGCACTGCATCTATCAGCTCGTCGAATATGTCCACGGCGTGGGGATCCAGCCCGGAATAGGGCTCGTCCAGGAACACGACCTGCGGGTCGTGCACCAGGGCGCGCGCGATGGACACGCGCTGCGTCATCCCGCGCGAGAACGTGCGCACGGGGTCCAGACGCCGGTGCGACAGCCCCACGACCTGCAGCAATTCGCCGACGCGCGCTTGCGGATCGGCCACTCCGTACAGGCGCGCGTACAACAGCAGGTTCTCTTCGGCGCTGAGGTCGGGGTACAGCATGGACTGGTGCGATATAAGCCCGATGCGCGCCCGGGCCTCGTCGGGACGCTCCTTCAGGTCGATGCCCGCCACGCAGGCCCGCCCGCCGCTCGGCCGCGCCAGCGTGCACAGCAAGCGCAACAGCGTGGTCTTGCCCGCCCCGTTGGGCCCGAATATGGAAAGGAAGGAGCCTGCGGGCAGCTGGAAGGACACGTCGTCGACGGCGCGCCGCGTGCCGAAGGACTTCGTCAGGTGCGATGCCACGATCGCGGGATCGCCGCTAGCCATGTTTCGCATCCCCCGCCACCGCCGGCGCATCCGCGGGACCGGAAGCATCGCCGCGCGCGCCCGCAGAGCCCGGTCCCGTCACATCGGCGATGCGCGCTCCCGCTTCCGCGTCAGCTGCTCCAGCGCCGGGCGCTCCTTCGCCCGGCCTTTCGGCGCTGGCTTCACCGCGGCGCTTCCCGCGTGGCATTGCGATGGCGCACAACGTGCCGACCATCAGCATGCCGAAGCCTATCCACACCAGCATGATGAACGGGTTCACGCGCACGTCCAGCGAGTAATCGCCGTTCATGTTCACGCCGCGGTACACCACGAACAAGTCCTCGTCGGGAAACGACAGCACGGCCGCGTTCAGCTTCTGCTGTTGGGTCATCGCGTCCAACTGCACCGAGGGCCGCACCTGCCCGATGCGATCGCCGTTCTTGTACACGTCGAATGCCAGCTCGTACAGCACCGTGCCGTTTTCCGCTGTACGGTCTGTTACCGCCTGGTCCGCATAGACCAGCTCGTATTCCTGGATGGCGAACGTGTCCGGCGCATCGGAATCCTCGGCACCCGCCAGATAGCCCGTTTCCTCCGTCACGTACATGTTCGACCCGACAAGACCCACCAGGACAACCGCCATGGCAACATGGGCGAAGCTGCCGCCGATTGCCGCTCCACGCCTGCCGGGAACGCGCACGTTGCGCGCGAACATGAACGCCGCATTGAAGAACAGCAGCGACGCCACCAGCAATCCGACGATTGCCAACGCATGGTAATACCATGGCGGCCCCGCTTCAAGAAGTGCCTGCGAACTGGCATTTCCCTTAGACATCATGTAGTCGTACACGGGTAGCAGATTGGTCGCCCAATAGCCCAGCAACAGGCAGAACAGCACAATGGCGCAGAGCGCCGGCACGCGCGCCCGCCGCACGAAGGCACGCGGGTCGGTCTTGCCCCAAGCCAGCAGCGGGCACGCCGCCAAGATGAGCAGGTACACGATGCCGAGCGGTCGGGCAATGGCCTCGTAGGACGCCGTGCCCAGCGAATCGCCGCCGAAGGGCAGCCAGCCGGGCAGGGCCGACGAGAGCGTCATATAGGTAAGCAGCAGCGCGAAGACCACCATGATAACGTTGTTGAAGTAGTAGGCCGCATCCTTCGACATCATGTTCTCCACGTCGTCGGCGCCACCCTCGCCCGGCCCGAAGGACTTCCAGCGGACCGCGATTCCCACAATCGAAACCACGATGGACACGGCGATAAGCCCGCCGAACAGCGCAAGCGACACCGGGTCGCCGGCGAAGGCGTGCACCGACTGCACGATGCCCGACCGCGTTATGAACGTAGCCACGACGACGAACGTGAACGCCAGGCATGCGCACATCACAGCCCAGCGTTTGAAAGCGCCGCGCTGCCGGTAGGCCGTGAAGGTGTGCACGAGCGCCACGCACACGAGCCACGGCAGCAAGCTGGCGTTTTCCACCGGATCCCAACCCCAATAGCCGCCCCAGCCAAGCACCACGTAGGCCCATACGGCGCCCAGGCCGATGCCCGCGCCCAGAAACAGCCAGCTGACAAGCGCAAAGCGCGTGGCCCGCTCCACCCACAGCCGCGACGGGTCGTTCACCACCAGCGCAGCCATGGCATAGGCGAAGGGAACGGTCAGGCCCGCATAGCCGGCGAACAACAAGGGCGGGTGGATGGCCATGGCCCAGTGTTCCAATAGCTGGTTCATGGAATAGGCAGACGCCATGGCCGTAAGGTTGCCATCCTCGGCGAAATAGCTGGGCGGCGACGGCGCGAAGGGCATGTTGCCCTCCGAGAACAGCAGCACGCCCGCGAACGCGGCCGCGACGGCCGAGACGACCGCTATGGCCAGGTCGTCCAGCTGGCGGATGCGCGCAGCCGTGCCGTCCACCGCTCGCCCCTGCAGGGCCGAACGCACCAGGATGGCAACGCCGAACAGCGCTATGAGCAGCGTCCAGAACAGCAGTGACCCGGCGCGGCCAGCCCACAGCCCCGACAATTTGTACAGCCATGCCAGGCCGTCGGTGGAAAGCGAGCGCTGCTCCAGAACGTACAGGATGGACACGTCGCCGGCCATGAAGCAGAAGACCAGCACCGCACAGCAGCCCGCAAGCGCGGCCGCACCGACCGCGACGGCTGCGCGCCCCGCTTTACCGAACAGCGCATTGCGGGAAAAATGCCCCGCGAACAGCAGCGCAGCTGCTGCGATGTTCGCCGCGAAGGCCGCGACGAGCAGGACGAACCCAGCCTGCGCCATGCCCCTACGCCTCCAAGGCCACGGCAGTCGCCGTGAACCTGCCATCCGCGCCGAGCGACCCGGTCAGCACGACATGCGCTCCTTCCCGCATGTCGTCGGACAACGCCCCCTGATACTTCACGGGCATCTGCTCGCCCCCATCGACGTCGGCGAGCACAAAACGCTCGGCCGCGTCCACGCCCGCAAGCGTTCCCGCGGCAATGGCGCCAGCCACCTTCACGGGCTTGTTCAGCACAGCTTCGCCGTATCCGATAAGCCGCTCGATGGAAAGGGCGTCGGTGGCGTTTTCGTATTTGGACGGGCATTTCGTTACCAGTTCGGAGCACACGAGCACACCCGAAGCATCCTTCT
>DMNP01000181.1:6234-6712 GCA_003452695.1 Eggerthellaceae bacterium | reverse complement strand
TTCCATCGTGTAGCTCCAGGGCTTTTGCTGGAAGCTGAGGTCGGACCCGCCATCGACCTCGATGACCTTGCCGTACATGAAATCCGACACGCCCGTGCACATCGTGACGATCATGCGTGCCATCTCGTCAGGGGTCGAGGACAGCGGCGCCTCGGAGAGCGTCATCTGGTCGGTCTGCCATTCCTGGCCGTACTTCTCGACGGTCTCGACGCAGTTCACGATGGCGCCGGGGGTCATCATGGCGCCGGGGGCGACGCAGTTGACGTTGATGCCGTATTGCTTGAGCTCCTTGGCGATGCCCTTCGTCATGCCGACTACGCCGGCCTTAGCCGCGTTGTAGGGCGTCATCATGGCGAGCTTCGTCATGTCGTCGCCGCGGTGCGCGACCGATGCGATCGTGACGACCTTGCCGCCATGGCCGGCCTTCACCATCGAGCGGGCAGCTGCCTGCACCAGGAAGTACTGGCCCTTCATGTCG
>DMNP01000181.1:0-6183 GCA_003452695.1 Eggerthellaceae bacterium | reverse complement strand
TGGCCCTTCATGTCGGTGTCGATGATGTTGTCGTAGAACTCTTCCTCGATGTCGAGGAACGCGCGCGCCTGCCACGTGGCGGCGACGGGCACGACGATGTCGACCGGGCCGAACGTTTCTTCGGCGAATGCGACGAGCGCCTGGCAGTCGGCGACACTGCGCGTGTCGAACTGCTTGAAGGCGACATCTACGTAGCCGCGGTCATTCAGCACCTCGAGCGCCAGATCGCCCCATTCCTGCGTGCGGGAACCGAACACGACCTTCGCGCCGAGCTCGAGCAGGCGGTTGACGACATGCAGCGCCAACCCCACGCTGCCGGACACGACGGCCACCTTGCCGGTGAGGTCGAATATGTCCGTCAGGGGTTCGACGTCTTCCAGCTGATCCGACGTCAACTCGAACAGCTCTTCGTTATCCATAAGCGCCCCTTTCTTCCGGATGATCCAACGAAACAAAGTATGGGGACGCAGGTCGGCTTATGGAATGGAAGTCCTGCGGTATAGTTGATTACTAATTTTGGGTATTGCAGCCGCATATTGCCAGGTGAAGGATGAGTGGCAGGACGTTCCTGTGACTCATCGCTAATGTCATTCATGTCCCGAAGATCATGCCGATGAGTCGCAGGAACGTCCTGCCACTCATCCCTTGCCCCGACCCTATTTGCTTCCGAGCACGCGCACGAGCAGCTCTTGTTGGCTCGATACGTTGAGCTTCTTGTAGATGTGCGCGATATGCTTGTACGTCGTGGACACGCTGATATGCAGCGTCTTGCTCACATGCGCAGGCGACAAGCCGCGGCATAGCAGGTCGACGACCTCCCGCTCGCGTTTGGTTAGCAAGCCCTCGAGCTTATCGTGATCGGGGTTCCGCTTCGACCCAGGCACCAACCCCGGGTCCGAGAAGAAGTTCTTGTACAAGTTGTTGAGCTGAGCGGCGACGTATCTAGCGATGGCCATATCGCGCTCGGAAAACTTCGCGGAACGCGTTCGGTCGAAGGCGAACACGGCCCGCGGCAAGCTGTTCTGGTCGAAAAGCACCATCGACATCGTACAGCGCACACCGCGCGCCATGATGTAGTCGGTGATGAATTCGGAAACGGGTTCGTCCTCCCACGAAATCTGATCGACGAAAGGCAGGTCGAAGCGCTCGTTAACCGTGCCGCTCAGCTTTCGATTGGTGTCCACCATAAACGAGTAGTATTGCAGGTACATGTTCGACCAGCGGCTCTTGATGTTGTAGAGGTGCTGCGACACCACTCGACGATTCTCGTCGAGGCAATAGACGAGCCCCTGGTCAAACGATACGAGGTCGTCCATTTCCTCGAGCACGGTTTGCACGAACTGTTCGGGATCGTGCTCGCGCCCGCACGTCAGAACGTAGTCATATACCTTTTCCCATGGAACTTCGAGCCGCTGGTTCATAGCCGCCCCTTACCTCATCTGTTCGCACGCCCAATCAATAGCCTTGCGCTCCACGACGTCCCGTTCGAGCATCGCTAGGTCTTCGCCGAAGAAGCGCTTCACCATGTCCATCGTCGAGCCTTCGCGCTCGGCGATGGCCTGCGCTTCAGCTTCCAGCTCATCCTGCGTGGCCGTGAATCCCTGCTCTGCCACTATCGCTTTCAGCACGCGCGGGGCCTTCGCCTCGAACAGGGCCGCGGCGCGTAGCTCGTCTTCTTGTTGCGCGAGCTCCCGTTTGGGAAAAAGGTGCATATCGCCACCGGTCAGCTGGTCATATTGCATGCGATGCCGCAGGTCCAGCTTAATGTACTCGAGCTCGTTCTGGATGGCGCTCTTGGGGACGTCGATGTCGTAGTCCTCGACGTACTTGCGCCATATCTCGTCGCGCGCGGCCACGTTCGGCCTCCTTCCACGTCATCGCTGGGGACATACCCTGTTTTGAGGAGTGCGTCCCAAGCATGCTATGTCATCATTGGGGACATACATGTCAATTGCGGAGTATGTCCCCAATGATTCACTTCGTCATCGTTGGGGACATACACTGCAATTGACAAGTATGTCCCCGCTGTTGCTATTCCTTTACGATGCCGACTTCGGTCAGAAGCGCCGTGCCTGCAACCGAGAAGGCGGCATCGACGGCGCCGAGCGTAACCTGCAGCGGATCGACGATTCCCTCCTCGACCATGTTGACGAAGCGGTCAGCGGCCGCATCGTACCCGAAGCCCGCACCCAGCTCGGCCAGCTTAGCGACGATCGCTGGCCCTTCCTTGCCTGCGTTCTCCGCAATCTGGCACACGGGCGCCTTGCAAGCTTGCAAGGCGATTTCGGCACCGACTGCCTCGTCGGCTTCCAGCTTGCCCGGCAATTCGCCCAGGGCGTTCGCGGCGTTCAACAGGGCGGTTCCACCACCAGCGACGATGCCGCCTTCGCGAGCCGCCCTCGTTGCGGCCACGGCGTCCTCGACGCGCATCTTGCGTTCCCACTGCTCGGCTTCGGTCATGCCGCCCACGCGGATGGTCGCGACGCCCGACACGAACTTGGCCAGACGCTCGGCATGGCGCTGCCGGTTGAACTCGTACTCGGTGTTTTTCGCATAGTAGCGGAGCTGGTCGATACGGTCTTGGATGGCCTTCGGGTCTCCCCCGCCGCCCACGATGGTCGTCGTGCGCGAAGTGACGACGACGCGTTCGGCGCTGCCTAGCATATCGCGCGTAACGCCGCGCAAGCTCATGCCCGCCTCCGTCGCCACGAACGCGCCGCCAGTCTGTATGGCCAGGTCGTCCAGACG
Source organism: Eggerthellaceae bacterium (assembly GCA_003452695.1). GTDB lineage: Bacteria > Actinomycetota > Coriobacteriia > Coriobacteriales > Eggerthellaceae > UBA9715. The sequence goes on along the minus strand of DMNP01000181.1, from coordinate 3,435 downwards.
CCACCGGCGGCCTTCGCCATATTCCGGCGCCAGCACGCAGGCCACCTTCATATCGCCCTGGCGCTTGTTGGCCAAGATCAACCCCAGCGCCTCGCCTTCCACGCCATCCGAGATTATCAGGCAGTCGCGATTGTCCTCTGCAGCGCAAATCAGCGCGTCTACGACATCTTGGGTGCGTTCGATCTTCTTGTCGGTAATCAGGATATAGGGATTCTCGAGCTCTGCCACGCCACGTTTGGCGTCCGTTGCCATGTGGGGAGACGCGAGCCCCCGGTCGAAGACGACGCCCTCTTGCACGTCGAGCGTCGTTTCGAAGCGGCGCGAATCGTCGACGTTTACGACGCCCTCTTCGCCAACCGTGTCGAGCGCTTCCCCGACCAACACGCCGAGCCGCTCGTCCTGGCACGAAATGGTTGCGACGCAGACCAGGTCCTCCTTGGTCTGGACGGGCGTCGCCGCGTCCGCGACGGCTTCGCGCACGGCCGATGCCGTCCGTTGCATGCCGCGCCTTATGGCAAGGGGGTCTGCGCCGGCTGCGATAGAGCGGATAGCACCGTGCAGCAGGGCCTGCGCCAGCACGACGGCGGTCGTCGTTCCGTCGCCTGCCGTATCGTTGGCGGCAATGGCGGCCTCTTTGCACAGCTGCGCGCCCAGGTTCTGCACGGGATCTTCCAACGTAATGCCCTTCGCAATGGTCACGCCGTCGTTGGTTATGAGCACCGGCGCATCAGGCGACGCGGCATCGCCGTAATCGGCGCCGTACACGTTGGCCTTCTGCGGCATGGCAACGTTGCGGCCGCGGGGCCCGAGCGTTACCTTCACGGCGTCGGCAAGCTTGTCGACGCCCGCCAGCATGCCGCTTCGCATCTCGTCGCCGTGCAGTACCGTCATAGCGCATCCATCCTTTCGGACACGCGCTCTCGCACGAGAACGCATTGGTTTCTAGCGCAGGTTCTTCCTTTTTGAACAGGGATTTCTTCGATAAAACAACTATTTCTCCCACAAACCTGACCACTTCGTTCGCATATGCAGGTAAATCGGTATAGCGCTCGCGAATACAAGCATTCACGATCAAAGTATGCTCCATTTTAAAAACTCGGAATATATTCGATAATACCTCTTATTTGGTACGCTATTTACCTAATATTAAGTATTCAGCGACAGCTTACGATGGCGCCGTTCTGGATACCGAGACAACGCGTGTCGGCCGGATTAATCCACACGGACGCGCACTTGTAGCCGTTGGTGCCGACGACCTTGCAGGTCTCGATTCCGCGCAGCCACGTGATGTCGTCGTGCTCGGCATGCACGTGCTGGCCGATGAGCTCGATGACGGCAGGGTTCTTGCGCTCTCCGGGCATGAAGTTGCTGTACCCTGGACTTGGCGGCATAAACCAATGCTCATCTAAGAACAGGCCTGACACAACGAATCCCGAAAGATGGATTCGGCTCCATATTCACAGCTCGTGCACATTTCACCGATAGAGTAACTACTGAAAAGACGAGTACGTAGCCAGTTTCGAGTAGCGCATTCAACCAAGCAAATCGAATACGAGCGAAGGGCGAGGCGGCCTTCTGTCGCCTTGCACTCGATTGCCGAAAAGCCGGCTTTAAGGGCCTTTTGCGCCTTGCCGGCCTTGCTAGAAAACAGAGGTGACTAAGTTCATGATTGAATTCAACAACGCAGCTGAAACACCGGAGGAGCCTCGGCGATTCACCTACCGCGATTGCCTGCAAGGCGCCGTTCCTATCCCCCGTGGCCTGAACGGCGCAACCATTTTCCAGGTGCTCATGGTCGGCGGCATGGTAACGTTCATGGTCACGGTCAACGGCGTACGCAACACGGGGCTCGATTTCCTTGCGAACTCGCACTGGCTGTACCCGCTGATGTTCTGCCTAGCCTTCCTCGTGCGCACGTTCATCGGCGCGCCGCTCGTGAACAAGCTCGCGCCGAAGCTCGTTTTCAACCGCTTCGAGGGCGTTGCGCGCGGCGTGGCCATGACCGCGCTGAACGTATGCTGCATGGCACCCATCATGTGCGCCATTGCCACGCTGCTCATCGTTGGCCCCGATAACTTCTTGGAACGTTACTTCGCGACGTTGTGCATCGTGGCGCCCATGGCCTTGTTAGTGAACTTCTTCGTCGTGGGCCCCATCGCCAAGCTCGTGTTCGCAAACCATATATCTCCCTCGGGCGGCCTCGGGCTCTTGGACAACCTCGAGCAGAACGCGCCCAATCTGGCGCGTTTGCTAGGCTGTTAAACGCCCTGGCCCAGGCACAGCTCGCGAAATGCTGCGGCTGCTCGCAACGGTTCGCATCGGAACTCGAACGGGGCAAGCCGACCGCCAAGCTCGAGCGCGCACTGCGATTACTCGCCGAGAGGGACATGCCCATCGTGGCGAGAAGCGAAAACGCAGCCGTCGACGGCCGAGCCGAGCGGAGAATGCGGCTGATGCGGCCATCGCCCGCGCACCCCTCCGAGGTGCTAGGGAACTCTTAGAGCCGAAATAGTCCCGAACGCCCCCATCGCTGTTTAATGGGGGCGATAGATAACTTCAGTCAAAGCTGATAGATATGCATAATTCGCATACGCAGAAGCGTTCGCTCCGTCGGGAGACGACCGTTCCGAGCGCATCACGCAGACAATCGGCCCTCCATCACCTTCGAACTTTGCGCCACATTCTGCTTATTCTTGACACTAATAACACTTATAAGTCAGCGCTTTCGCAAAATCAGGTGTACTAACGTGATTAACGGGAGTCAACAGACGCGGACCCCCGTTCACGCCATTCGTTGCCCGATTTGCTCGATTGCGATCTGAGCGAAGCGACGCACCTGCTCGCTGCCCTCGGCCACGGCGCGGCGCAGCGCGGGCAGGTGGCGCGCGTCGCCGCTGTTTCCCATGGCGATGGCGGCGTTCTGCCTGAAGATGTCGACGTCGCGGATGTAGTTGAACATGACCGGACGAATGCAGGCCTCGTAGTAGCCCTCGTCGCAGAAGAGCATATCCTCGAGCGAGAAGCTGCCGGCCAACCAGTCGAGGTACGGGTCGGGCGCCTTGGGCGCGGCGAGCACGTGCGCGTTGCGCGGGCAGGCGACCTGGCAGGCGTCGCAGCCGTGCACGCGCTGGCCGATGAGCGCCGTGACGGCGGGGTCCTTGCGCTCGCCGGGCCTGAAGTTGCTGTAGAGCACGCAGCGCGTGGGGTCGAGCGCGCCGTCGTCGTCCATGGCGTGCGTCGGGCACGCGTCGATGCACTTGCGGCAGCCCTCGGGGCAGCCCCGGCGCGGCTCGTGTACCTCGCATTCGAGCTCGGCGTCGACGGGTATGGTCACGAAGACGATGAACGACCCCAGCTCGTCGGCGTAGGCGAAGTTGTTGCGCCCGTACGTGACGAGCCCCGCCCGAGCGGCGATGGCGCGGTCGACGAGCTGCA